>NZ_JARJHW010000131.1:0-20696 GCF_040560175.1 Streptomyces panacea | reverse complement strand
GACACCGATGGCGGAATCGGTCGTTCCCCCGGGAAATCGGCACACTTGCCGACGCTAGCGCCGGCGCGCTAGCTTGTTGGTGTGGCGAAGACCCAGCTGAACGTACGCGTGGACGAGACCACCGCGGAAGCCGCCCGGCGGCAGGCGGGGCGGCGCGGGCTGAGCGTGAACCGCTACATCGAGGAGCTCGTCAAGCAGGACGTGGGCGAGGTCGGGAAGACCTTCGTCGAGTCCGCCGCCGACTTCATGAAGCAGTACGAGTCCGTGTTCACGGAGGAGTTCGGCGCGGACGCCACGCCCACGACCGCGACCACCGGCATCGACCACAGCACGGGGCGCGAGGGTACGCGCTGAAGCCCGACACCGGTCCCGAGACCGGTCCTGGTCCGGCCGGGCCGCCCGGCTGCGTCGCGTGCGGTGGGACGGTCGCCCCGGACGGCCACTGCTGGGACTGCGGCGAACCGCAGCCCGCCTACCGCTCCCACCTCGAAACCACCCTCGGCACCGTCGCCGCGGGCGTCAGTGACCGCGGCAAGCGGCGCGGCCTCAACGCGGACGCGATGGCGCTCACCGGGACGGGCGACTGGACGATCGGCGTCGTCTGCGACGGGGTGTCCATGTCGCCCCGCGCGGAGCGGGCCGCACAGGTCGCGGCCGCCGTCGCCGCGGCCCGCATCGAGGAGGGCCTGCGGGCCGGGGCACTGCCGGAGACCGTCCTGGAGGACGCCGCCGCCCGCGCGGGCCGCGCCGTCAGCGCGCTGGCCTCTTCCGTGAGCCAGGCCCCGGCATGTACGTACGTCGCCGGCATCGCCGGCCCCGAGGGCGTCTGGTGCGCCTGGATCGGTGACAGCCGCGCGTACTGGCTGCCCGACGAGGGCACGTGCGTGGCGCTGACCGAGGACGACTCGGGCCGACACGACGCCCTGACCGCGTGGTTGGGCGCCGACGCGGGCGAACCGGCCGCGCGGACCCGGAGTTACCGGCCGCCGGGGCCCGGCCGACTGCTGCTGTGCACGGACGGACTGACGCGCCACCTGTCCGGCGCCGACGCGCCGCGCGCCGTACTCGCCCGCAACCGGCGTTCAACACCCGCCGAACGCGACCTCCTTGAGGATGCGCGGGCGCTGATCGGGTACGCCATGGACGCGGGCGGGCAGGACAACATCACCGCACTGCTCATCCACACCGACCGGCCGCGTCGGGGATACTGATCATCGGGAACTCCCCACGCCGACCTCCTACCGAGACAGCTGCCCTCCATGGAAAACGCCGATTCCCCCGATCCGCCGTCACGCGCCGACCCGACGTTGCGGATCGATCTCTCCTGGCTGCTGATGGTCGCGGAGCACAAGATGCCCGGCGATCCCCAAGTCACCGACTGGGGCGCGCTGGTGGCCGCCGTCAGCCGGCACGAGGCGGAGATATTCGGCACCCCCGTCTACACCGACCCGTACAGCCGCGCGGCGGCCCTCCTCCAGAGCCTCCTCCACGTGCCCGCGCTGGAGCGGTCCAACGCGATGTACGCCTCGGCCGTCGCGTACGGCTATCTCGTCGCGAGCGGCCTGAAGGTCGTCACCTCGCCCGAGCGGGTCAGGGACCTGGCCAGGCTGGTCAAGGACGGCAGGGCGGACGTACGCCTCATCGCCGAGGAACTGCGCGACTGGAGTCTCTGACGGCGCCCGCCGTCACCGCCCGCCGTCACCGCCCGTCAGACCAGGTCCGCCCTCGGCCGGTACGCCACGCCCAGCACACACGGCGAGGTCGGCGTCCGCGGCCCGGGATCCGGCACCCTCAGCGAGCGGTACGCGCCGAGCTCGAAGCCCGCCTCGCGGATCGCGGCCAGGGTGTCCCGCGCCGTGTGGCAGCCGCCCATGAGCCTCGGCCACACCGTCCGGTCCAGGACCCGCTGCACCCGCGCCAGACCGCGCTCCGCCGCCAACCCGTGCTCGAAGAAGCGCAGCTCGCCGCCGGGGCGCAGGACGCGGCGGATCTCGGCGAGCGCCTTCGGTACGTCTCGTACTGTGCACAGCACCAGTGAGGCCACGGCCGCGTCGAAACCCTCGTCCTCGACGGGCAGCGCCTCCGCCGTACCGTTCCGCACATCCACCGAGGTCCGGGCCCGCATCGCCGCCCCCACCGCCAGCTGCCGCAGGGTGCGCTCCGGTTCGACGGCCACGACCTCGGAGACCGTCGCCGGGTAGTGCCCGAAGTTCAGCCCGTTGCCCGCGCCGATCTCCACGACCCGGCCCGACAGACCGGTCAGCAGCTCCGCGCGGTGGGCCGCGATGCCGCCCCTGGTGTCGGCGGCGACGCTGATCCGCGCGTAGAAGCGCGCGAAGACAGGATGGTGCACGGAGTCTTCGGGGGCCTTGCGGTAGCGCAGATGCATTTCGCGGATCTCCTCCGGCCGTACAGGGCGTCACCACGATTCTTCCCCGTACGGCTCCGCTCAGCAGCTCACGGAACGGAACTCGTTACCGTTCGGCCCACAGGGCACCCGGCACGGCACCCCGCGCGGCACCCCACAGACCCGGCCCGGCGGCACCCGCCGTGAACCGCGCCGCGTCCCAGCCCCCGCCCAGCGCGGGAGCCAGCCAGTCGCCCGCACGCGCACGGAACAGCGCCGGGGCCAGCGCGCCCGAGCCGTCCGGTACGGCCCCGAGCAGCGGGGCACCCGCCACACCCGGCAGGTCGGCCAGATTGCAGCGCGCCGCCAGATCCGGCACGGCGGGCCAGCTGCCGATCACCACCCCCAGCGCTTCGATCCCGCGGGTGAGCAGCGCCTCGGCCGTCAGCGCTGTCGCGTTGAGCGTGCCGAGCCCGGCGGGCGCCACCACCAGCACCGGGGCGGCGAGCAGCCGCGCGGCGTCCGCGAGCGTGCCGCCCTCGTGGTCGAAACGCACCAGCAGGCCGCCCGCACCCTCGACCAGCACCAGGTCGTACTCGGTCGCCAGCTTCGCGGCCGTCTCCGCGATCTCCTCGGGCCGCACGGGCGTCGCACCGGCTCGCCGGGCCGCTGTCGCGGGCGCCAACGGCTCCGGATAACGGGCCAGTTCGACCGTCGTGACGCCGCCCGCCAGACGGATCACCTCATCCACGTCGCCCGACTCGCCGGGCGCGACACCGGTCTGCGCGGGCTTCAGCACCGCGACCGTACGGCCCCGGGACAGCGCCACCGCGGCGACGGCCGACGTGACGACCGTCTTGCCGATCTCCGTCCCCGTCCCGGAGACGATCAGTACACCCATCTCAGCCCTCCCGCGCCGCCGCCGCCACCGCGCGGCAGATCCGGGCCAGGTCGTCGTCGTCCGTCACGTACGGCGGCATCGTGTAGACGAGGTCGCGGAACGGCCGCAGCCACACCCCTTCGCGTACCGCCGCGCGTGTCGCCGCGGCCATGTCGACCTCCCGGTCCAGCTGTACGACGCCGATCGCGCCGAGGACGCGCACGTACTTCACCCCGGGCAGTGACGCCGTGTCGGCGAGGCCGTCACGCAGCCCCGCCCCGATCCGTTTGACCTCGCCCCGCCAGTCCTGGGCCAGCAGCAGGTCGATCGAGGCGCACGCCACGGCCGACGCCAGTGGATTGCCCATGAAGGTGGGGCCGTGGGCGAGGACGGGCACCTCGCCGCGCGAGATACCCGTCGCCACCGCCGATGTGCACAGGGTCGCCGCCATCGTGAGATAGCCGCCGGTCAGCGCCTTGCCCACACACATCACATCGGGAGAGACGCCCGCGTGCTCCGCCGCGAAGAGAGCGCCGGTGCGGCCGAAGCCCGTCGCGATCTCGTCGAGGATCAGCAGTACGCCGTACTCGTCACAGGCCTCGCGCAGCACCCGCACGTACTCGGGGGAGTGGAAGCGCATGCCGCCCGCGCCCTGCACCACCGGCTCCACGATCACGGCGGCCAGTTCGTCGGCATGACGGGCGACGAGGGCGCGCAGATGGTCCGCGTACGTCTCGTCGTACGCCTCGAAGCCGGCCGGCGGCGCGTCCGCGAAGATCTGGCGCGGCAGCACCCCCGACCAGAGCCCGTGCATACCGCCCTCGGGGTCGCACACCGACATGGGCTGCCAGGTGTCCCCGTGGTAGCCGCCGCGCCAGGTCAGCAGCCGCTGCTTGGCCGGGCGGCCCAGCGAACGCCAGTACTGGAGGCACATCTTGACGGCGACCTCCACCGACACCGAACCGGAGTCGGCGAGGAAGACGTGCTGGAGCGGTTCGGGGGTGATCTCCACGAGCCGGGCCGCCAGCCGGACGGCCGGCTCATGGGTGAGCCCGCCGAACATCACATGGCTCATCCGGGCGAGCTGGTCGTGCGCCGCCTCGTTGAGGACCGGGTGGTTGTAGCCGTGGACCGCCGACCACCAGGACGACATGCCGTCGACCAACTCACGCTGCCCGTGCGCCGGTTCGGCGAGCCGGAGCCGTACACCGGAGGCGGACTCCACCACCAGCGGGTCCGTGCGGCCGGGCATCGGGCCGTACGGATGCCAGACATGCGCCCGGTCCAGCGCGAGCAGCTCGCCCGGACCGAGCGAGCCCCGCGGCGGGGTGTCAGGCATTGGGCGCCAGATCCGTACCGGCACCGCGCCGCCGGACGGTCACCAGGTCGGTACGTACGGACGCCGCTTCCGCCGGGGCCGGCTCGGCCACCGGCTCGGCGCCGTCCGCCGGGGAACCGCACGCGCTCGCGCAGCCGCCGCCCCGGTGTCCGGGCAGCGTCGTCGTGTCCGCGCCCTCCACCTCGAACCCGGCGTCCGCGATCATGTCCAGGTCCGCCTTGCCCTCCTGGCCCTCACTGGTGAGGTAGTCGCCGAGGAAGATCGAGTTGACCAGGTGCAGCGCGAGCGGCTGCATCGTCCGCAGGTGCACCTCACGCCCGCCCGCCAGCCTGACCTCCACGTCGGGGCAGACGAACCGCACCATCGCCAGGATGCGCAGCGCCCGCTGCGGAGTCAGGTTCCACTCCTCGGCCAGCGGTGTGCCCTCGAAGGGGATGAGGAAGTTGACCGGCACCGAGTCGGGGTCCAGCTCGCGCAGCGCGAAGACCACGTCCACCAGGTCGGCGTCGCTCTCGCCCATGCCCGCGATCAGCCCGGAACAGGCCGACAGGCCCGCGCCCTGCGCGTGCCGCACCGTCTCCACCCGGTCCGCGTAGGTGTGGGTGGTGGTGATGTCGCCGTACGTGGACTCGGAGGTGTTGAGGTTGTGGTTGTACGCGTCGGCGCCCGCCGCCTTCAGCCGCTCCGCCTGACCGTCCGAGAGCAGCCCGAGACAGGCGCACACCTCGACGTCCGCGTTCTGTTCCTTGATCGCGCCGATGGTCTGCGAGACGCGGTCGACGTCCCGGTCCGTCGGTCCCCGGCCGCTCGCGACCAGACAGACCCGCTTCGCGCCGCCGGCCACTCCGGCCGCGGCGGCCTTGGACGCCTCGTCGGGCTTCAGCCAGGTGTACTTGAGGATCTCGGCCTTGGACCCGAGCCGCTGCGAGCAGTACGAGCAGTCCTCGGGGCAGAGCCCGGACTTCAGGTTGACCAGGTAGTTGAGCTTGACCCGCCGCCCGAACCACTGGCGGCGCACCTTCCCGGCCGCGGCCACCACTTCGAGCAGTTCGTCGTCGGAGGTCGTCAGCACGGCGAGCGCTTCTTCGCGCGACGGCAGCTCGCGCCGAAGGCCCTTCTCCACCAGTGTGTTCAGCAGGTCCATGGCGCCGATCCTGGCCTACGGCGGGCCTCCGGGCCAAGGATGAAACCCACAAGACAGGTGCATTCAGGTGTGTGTATGACCACACCTTGAGCCCGCCCGTCGGCGGTTAGGGTCTGTGGGCTGCCTACAAAAGGACCCGAGCCGTGCCAACCGAGCCGCCCGTGCCGAGCACGCCGTCCCCTTCGACGCCGCCGGACCCGTTCGGCTGGATCGACGACGAGGCGCTCCGGCGCGAACGGTCCGGTCTCGTCCGTACGCTACGGCCCCGCCCCGCCGACTCCGCGCTGCTGGATCTCGCCGGCAACGACTATCTGGGGCTCACGCACCACCCGGTGACGACGGACGCGGCGGCCGACGCGGCGCGCCGCTGGGGCGCGGGCGCCACCGGCTCGCGCCTGGTCACCGGAAGCACCGCCCTGCACGCCGAACTGGAGCGTGAGCTGGCCGACTTCTGCGGTTTCGAGGCCGCTCTCGTCCTGTCGTCCGGGTACGCCGCGAACCTCGCCGCCCTCACCGCGCTGACCGCGCGCGGCTCGCTCGTCGTGTCGGACGCGGCCAACCACGCCTCCATCGTGGACGGTTGCCGGCTCTCGCGCGCCGAGACCGTGGTCGTACCCCACGCGGACCCGGAGGCCGTGGACAAGGCGCTCGGAGCGCACGGGGGTGTGCGGGCCCTGGCCGTCAGCGACTCGGTGTTCTCGGTGGACGGCGACGCGGCGCCGCTCGCGCGGCTGGGCGAGGTGTGCCGTACGCGGGGCGCCGCCCTGCTCGTGGACGACGCGCACGGTCTCGGGGTGCTCGGCGACGGCGGCCGGGGCGCCGTACACGCGGCGGGTCTGGCCGGCGACCCGGGTACGGTCGCCACGGTCACGCTCTCCAAGTCGCTGGGCAGCCAGGGCGGCGCGGTCCTCGGGCCGGCCCGGGTCATCGACCAACTCGTCAACACGGCACGGTCGTTCATCTTCGACACCGGCCTCGCCCCGGCCGCCGCCGGTGCCGCGCTCGCGAGCCTGCGGCTGCTGCGCGGGGACCCGTCGCTGGCGGTACGGGCACGGGCGGTGGCGCTCGCGCTGCACCGCGGGCTGACCGGGGCGGGGCTGACCGCCGTACGCCCGGACGCGGCTGTCGTCTCCGTCCGGGCGCCGTCCCCGGGGGCGGCCGTGCGGTGGGCCGCCGACTGCCGGGCGGCGGGTCTGGTGGTGGGCTGCTTCCGGCCGCCGTCGGTGCCGGACGGGATCTCCCGGATCAGGCTCACGGCCCGCGCGGACCTGACCGGCGTTCAGGTCGAGGCGGCGCTGGCGACGATCGTCGCGACCGCGCCCGCCGGGGCCGTGACACCGGCCGCCTGAGCACGCGCGGACCTCCCCGCGGACGGGGCCGCGAACAGGGCCGCCGACTTCCCCGCGGACGGCCCGCGGACTTCCCCGCGCGCGCCGTCGCCTGTCGGTCGCCGGGGCCGGAAACTTGAGTCCGCTCAAATACGGTCTCGCGTAGCAGGGTTCACCGCTTAGAGCGACAGAGGGGGCCATATCCCGGCGGATCGCCCGTGCGTCGGGTGTCGTTGGTGGCAGTGTGGCGCGAAGCGCAATCCGGGGACGTACTCGCGGGCATCAGCCATAGGTCGGTCTGCGTCCCGGTGGGAAAGGGACAGCGTCGCCATGGCAGACCATCAGGAAGCATCCGTCACCCTGCCGAGCGATCCGGCCTCGGTACCGGAGGCACGCAGATACGTCGCCCGTGTTCTCGCCGAATGGGGCCTGCCGGGTGACGCGGACACCGCCGAAACGGTTCGCCTGATCATCTCGGAGCTCGCGACCAACGCCGTACAGCACACGTTCGGCAGGTCGCCGACCTTCACGGTCGACCTCACCCTGGAGCGCGACGAGCGACTGCGCCTCGGAGTCACCGACAGCCACCCGCGGTGGCCGCAGCGGCTCCCGGCCGCCGTCCAGCAGGACAACGGCCGCGGCATGGTCATCATCCGGGCGCTGACCGCCGAGTACGGCGGCGGACTGTCCGTCACACCCACCGCGGACGGCGGCAAGACGGTCTGGATCACCCTGCCCTGGACGGCCCGGACCCAGGACGACCAGGCCCGGGGCTGAGCGGCCCGGGGCCGACGGGGCGTCAGCCGACCCGGCCGTACCAGACGCTCCGTGACCAGATGCGCTGGAGCCGCACCACCTGGCCGCTCTTCGGCGAATGCCACATCTTGCCGCCGCCGGCGTAGATCCCGACGTGGTAGACGCTGTTCCCGGAGTGGAAGAACACCAGGTCGCCCTGTTCGCGGCTGGAGGCCGCGATGTGCCGCGTCCGGTTGTACTGCTCCTGAGCGGTACGCGGGAGCGCCTTGCCGGCCTTCTTGTACGAGAAGAGCGTCAGACCCGAACAGTCGAACCGGTGTGGACCCGACGCCCCGTACATGTACGGCGCGCCCTTCTTGGAGGCGGCCACATCCAGCGCCCTGGTGGCGACGGGCTGGGCGTGGGCCTCCGACACGGCGCCGGGCGCCAGCATCGTGCCGCCCACGGCGGCGAGGAGGGCCGATGCGGTACCGGCCCGGGAGAGCAGCGACGGGACATGCGTCTGCGCGGACATGCGGAACCCTTCGTCAGCCGCCTGTGAAGGATGACCTGTCGGGTTCGGACTGGCGAAGACGCCCGGCCGCGTGAGCGGCTTCACCCCGAGGAGCGGTCCATGGTCGGACCGCCCCGAACTGCTCGGGTCCTCCACTCCTGCCGATCCACTCGTGTCGACCAGTCATCCGGAGCGGCGGCAGGACTCGGCGTCCACCCGGACCGCCCCGCCGAGGTGGCGGGGGCTTGTCGTCACACGGATCTTGACGCGGCCTCAGCGCGATTCCGCGTTGAAACGACCTTGTGTGACTCTCATCACGTATGACCCATTGGGGTTGGTATGGCCGATTCGGTGAACGGCTCATCCGACCGCTCACGCGCTGTACCTGCGACGCAGCGAGACGTTACGGCCGGACGGCCGATCGCCCGTCGCAAGTTGCCGGCCCGGCCGCTTCGGGCGGGTCGATACGCCGAACGGGCAGCCAAATGCCCTACGGGCGCGTCGGAACGGGCGTGTCCGCGCGGGACGGCGGGTCGCCGGTCCGTATCGCGTCGCGCCGCCGTGTCGGTGTCATGTCACCTCAAGTCGCCGGTCCGGGCGGCATGGTGACGCGTCCGGCCCTGCGCTCCCCGTCGAGCATCCGGAGCGTACGGTCCAGGGTCGGTGTGTGCAGCTCCGTCTCGCCCCGCGCGTGCATCAGCGTCAGCGCGTCGCGCAGTTCGGCCGCTCGGGCCACCAGGGCCTGTGCGGCCCGCAGTGCGCCGTACGTGTCGTCGGCGCGCGACGGGTTGATCCGGCCCACCAGGTCGACGACCCGGAGGTAGCTGTCGACGAAGTCGCCCTCGGCGCGGGTCAGCGCGGGCAGCGGCGGCAGTTCCGGTGGCAGCATCGGGCGCTCACCCGGGGGAGTTGAAGCCGAGGGATGCCCTGCGGTCCCGCGCGACCTGGTCCACCAGGCCGTACTCCATGGCGCCCGTCGCGTCGAAGATGGTGTCCCGGTCGATGTCGGAGTCGACCCGCTCGGCGCTCTGACCGGTGTGCCGCACCAGCATCCGTGCCATCAGGGCCCGCAGCCGCAGCAACTCCTCGGCGTGGATGGCGAGATCGGACGGCTGGCCGCGCACGGGCTCCTCGATTCCCGGCTGCTGGAGGACGACGCGCGCGCCGGGCAGTGCCATCCGCTTGCCCGGCGCCCCCGAGGCCAGCAGGACGGCGGCGGTCGACACCGCCTGGCCGAGACAGGTGGTCGTCACGTCGCAGCCGACGACCTGCATCGTGT
Source organism: Streptomyces panacea (assembly GCF_040560175.1). Taxonomy (NCBI): domain Bacteria; kingdom Bacillati; phylum Actinomycetota; class Actinomycetes; order Kitasatosporales; family Streptomycetaceae; genus Streptomyces; species Streptomyces panacea. The sequence continues at coordinate 11,130 of NZ_JARJHW010000131.1, read as the reverse complement.
CGTAGATGGCGGACATGGCGCTCAGCGAGCCGCCGGGGGAGTTGATGTAGAGCGCGATGTCCTGGTCGGGCGCCGCGTATTCGAGATGCAGCAGCTGCGCGATCACGTCGTTCGCCGAGGTCTCGTCCAGGGCGGTGCCGAGGAAGACGATCCGTCCCTCGAACAGCTTGGAGTACGGGTCGAGGGAGCGGGTCCCGGTGGAGGTCCGCTCGGTGAACTCCGGCAGGACGTAACGGGCGGAAGGACGGTTCATGGTGTGCCTCTCCTCGCGTGCCGGACGCGGCTCAGTGCTCTGTCCGTAAAAAATGTACAGGACGTACAGGTCGTAAGCTGGTGGGCATGGCTTACGAAATTCCGGTGACGCAAGCGCGGGCGGAACTCGCCGACCTGATCAACCGGGTCGTCTACGGCGAGGAACGCGTGGTCGTGACGCGGCACGGCAAGCCGCTCGTCGCCCTGGTGTCGGCCGCTGACCTGGAACGACTGGAGAGTCTCAAGGCCGACGAGGCAACCGCCGCCGAGGAGCGCGTGATCGCCTCGGTGAGCGCGATCAGATCGGTGACGTCCGCTCCGGGCGAACGCGCGGACTTCGGCATCGTGGCCAAGCACGAGCCGCCGGAGAGGCGCTGAGCGTCCTCTTGGCTCGTCCTTGTGCGCCGGATCGTTCGTCATGATCGGCGGGCGCGCGGGGACGCTCTCCCAACTGCGGGGCGGGAAGGGCGCGTTGGCCGTGCCGGGGCGGGACGATCCACAGCGCGAAGGGCCCTACGCGGTATCGCGTAGGGCCGGTGGTGGTGGCATGGGCGGCGCCGTCGCCCTCGGCCTCCACTCGTCGCGCACCGGTGAGTGAAGGCGGGAGGTCAGGCGGCCCGGGCCGGCTGACTCGTACGGACCGGGGCGGCGGACGGCTCCGGCGTCCCGGGTGCCGCGCTCGTGCGGCGGGTTCCCACCAGTACCGCCGCGAGACCCAGGACGGCCCACACCGCGAGGGTCAGCGCGGGCGCCCCCGCCGCGTTCCCGTCGAAGAACGCGACCGAGCGGAGCAGTGAACCGCTCGCGCCCGGCGGCAGCAGCTGACCGATCATCCCGAACGGTTCCGGCAGGAGTTCGGGCGCGCTCGACACCCCGGAGAGGGGATTGCCGAGCAGCACCATCAGGAACGCGCCGAGGCCGATCCCGGCCTTGCCGACGAGCGAGGCGAGCCCCGCCACGGTCGCGCCGACGGCCAGTACGGCGAGGCCGAACGCCCCCGCCTCCGCCCACCAGTCACCGGCCAGGGCGTCCAGCCAGCTGTGGGCGAGGGCGGTGGCGGTGACGCCCGCCAGTGCCGCCGCGCCGAACAGCGCGCCCAGCGCGCGGACTCCACGCAGCGCCAGCAGGCTCACCAGCGCCCCGGTGGCGACGCCCCCCAGGGTCAGCGGGAACATGCTCGCGCCGAAGGCGCCGCCGCGCGGGTCCCCCGAGGGCGTCGCGACCACGTCGGTCACGGGCACCTCGGCGCCGGCCGGTGCCCGCGCGGTCACGGCTTCCCTGAGCAACTGGGCGACGACCGGGCCGGCCGCCGACGCCGTCAGCAGGTGCGGTCCTTCCGGGGTGGCGACCACGGCGCCGTAGACGTCCCGTTCCTCGATCGCCGCGCGGGCGGCGGCCTCGTCGTCGTACCGGTGCACCTCGAAGGCGTCCGGCCGGCGCTCGAAGCCCTGCTGGAGCGGTGCCGTCGCCGAGGCGGGCCCGGCGACGCCGACCGGCAGATCGTGCGGGGCCGTGCGGGCGGCGGGCCAGGCGAAGGCCGTGAGCGCCAGGGCGGCGATCACGGGGATCAGGAGCATGACGCCGATCATGCGACGGGTGGGAGTGGCGGACATCGTGTCCTCGTTTCGGTCCACGGGCGGTGGAGGGAGAGCCAGGGGGAGCCAGGGGGAGTTCTGGAGTCGATCGCAGGAGTCGATCGCAGCGTCGACTTAAAGAGAAGGATCGTTCGTTTTGCGGACGGGGCCACTGTCGCCGGGGAGTCCGGAAGTTGTCAAGAATGAATGTTCGTTTTAGATTGGCCGACATGGCCCGTGTCTCGCAGCAGCACCTGGACGCCCGCAGGCGCCAGATCCTCGACGGCGCCACGCGCTGTTTCACGCGCAACGGCTTCCACGCCACGTCGATGCAGGACGTGCTGCGCGAGGTCGACCTCTCGGCCGGTGCCGTCTACCGCTACTTCAGCGGCAAGGAGGAGCTGATCGGGGCCATCGTCACCGAGGTTCTCGACGCCATCAGGGGGGCGTTCGAGGAAGCGGCGCTCCAGAGCCCTCCCGAGCCGCCCGACGTGCTGATCGGTCAGGTGATGGGGCGGGTGCTGGCCGGGGAGGTCATCCCGGGCGCCGTCGGTCCCACCGAGATGTCCCGGCTGCTCGTCCAGGTGTGGACGGAGACCCTGCGCAACGAGTCGCTCGCGACGGTGCTGCGGAGCGGGTACGTGAAGGTGCACGCCGCCTGGGTCAAGGTCGTCGAGGCGTATCAGGCGGCGGGGCTGATGCGCGCCGACATCCCGGCGGAGCACGTCGCCCGCACGATGATCTCCGTCGCCCAGGGCTTCGCCGCCCAGCAGGCGCTGTTCGGAGAGGTCCCCGTCGAGGTCCTGCAGAACGGCCTGCGCGGGTTGATGTCCATGGGTGAGCAAAAGGCCGGTTAACCTGCCGGAAAAACTTCCGCCGTAACGTGCGATGCCTGGCTGTGAGCCCCCTGCCCGCGTTCAACCGAGTGTTGAATTCGACGTGGACGGCGACAGGCTCCAGGCCGGACCGGGCCGCGACAGTGAGGTGGAGACGTGCAGTTGACCCCGCACGAGCAGGAACGCCTGCTCATCCATGTGGCCGCCGACGTGGCGACCAAACGGCTGGCGCGCGGGCTGCGTCTCAACCACCCCGAGGCGGTGGCGCTGATCACCTCGCACCTTCTCGAAGGCGCCAGGGACGGCCGTACGGTCGCCGAACTCATGGCGTCCGGACGCAAGGTGCTCACCCGCGACGACGTCATGGAGGGCATCCCCGAGATGATCCACGACGTCCAGGTGGAAGCCACCTTCCCGGACGGCACCAAACTCGTCACCGTCCACGACCCGATCGTCTGACGGGGGAGCGCGCCGATGATTCCCGGAGAGATCCTGTACGCCGACGACGCCGTGCCCCTCAACGAGGGCCGCCCCGTCACCCGCCTCACCGTGCTCAACGCCGCCGACCGGCCCGTCCAGATCGGCTCCCACTACCACTTCGCCGAGACCAACCCCGGCCTGCGGTTCGACCGCGCGGCGGCGCGGGGCCTGCGACTGAACGTGGCCGCCGGTACGTCCGTACGGTTCGAACCCGGCATCCCCGTCGACGTCGAACTCGTCCCGCTCACCGGACGCCGCGTCGTGCCGGGCCTGCGCGGCGAGGTCGGAGGTCCCCTCGATGCCTGAGCTGAACAGAGCCGTCTACGCCGACCTCTTCGGCCCCACCACCGGCGACCGCGTCCGGCTCGCCGACACCGACCTCCTGGTCGAGATCGAGGAGGACCGCTCCGGCGGCCCCGGACTCGCCGGTGACGAGGCGGTGTTCGGCGGCGGCAAGGTGATCCGCGAGTCGATGGGCCAGTCCCGTACGACACGGGCCGAGGGCGCCCCGGACACCGTGATCACCGGCGCGGTGATCATCGACCACTGGGGCATCGTCAAGGCCGACATCGGTATCCGGGACGGCAGGATCACCGGCATCGGCAAGGCCGGCAACCCGGACACCATGGACGGGGTCCACCCCGACCTCGTCATCGGACCCGAGACCGAGATCATCGCGGGCAACGGCAAGATCCTCACCGCCGGAGCCGTCGACGCACACGTCCACTTCATCTCGCCGACCCTGATCGACCAGGCGCTCTCCTCCGGCATCACCACCCTCGTCGGCGGCGGCACGGGACCCGCCGAGGGCACGAAGGCCACCACCGCCACCCCCGGCCCCTGGCACCTGGCGCGGATGTTCGCGGCCCTGGAGTCGTCGCCCGTCAACATCGGACTGCTCGGCAAGGGCAACACCATGTCGCGCGAGGCCATGTACTCCCAACTGCGGGGCGGCGCCGTCGGGTTCAAGATCCATGAGGACTGGGGCGCGACCCCGGCCGTCATCGACGCCTGCCTCGGCGTCTGCGAGGAGACGGGCGTCCAGCTCGCCATCCACACCGACACCCTCAACGAGGCCGGATTCGTCGCCGACACCCTCGCCGCGGTCGCCGGGCGGACCCTGCACGCGTACCACTCGGAGGGCGCGGGAGGCGGCCACGCGCCCGACATCATCACGGTGGTGTCGGAGCCGTACGTCCTGCCCAGCTCGACCAACCCGACCCGGCCGCATACCGTCAACACCATCGACGAACACCTCGACATGCTGATGGTCTGCCACCATCTCAACCCGGCGGTCCCCGAGGACCTGGCCTTCGCCGAGTCCCGGATCCGGCCCACCACCATCGCGGCCGAGGACATCCTGCACGACCTCGGCGCGATCTCGATCATCTCCTCCGACTCGCAGGCCATGGGCCGCATCGGCGAGGTGATCCTGCGGACCTGGCAGACCGCGCACGTCATGAAGAAGCGCCGGGGCGCGCTGCCCGGCGACGGCCGGGCCGACAACCACCGGGTGCGCCGGTACGTCGCCAAGTACACCGTCAACCCCGCCGTGGCACAGGGCCTCAGCCACGAGATCGGCTCCGTCGAGACCGGGAAGCTCGCCGATCTCGTCCTGTGGGACCCGGCGTTCTTCGGTGTGAAGCCCCAACTGGTCATCAAGGGCGGCCAGATCGCGTACGCGCAGATGGGCGACGCCAACGCGTCCATCCCCACCCCGCAGCCCGTCATGCCCCGGCCCATGTTCGGCGCCACCGGCACGGCCCCGGCGGCCAACTCGTTCAACTTCGTCGCGCAGGCGGCGATCGAGGACGGGCTGCCCGAACGCCTCGGCCTCGGCAAACGGTTCGTGGCGATCGAGAACACCCGCTCCGTGGGCAAGGCCGACATGCGGCAGAACGACGCCCTGCCACGCGTCCAGGTCGACCCCGACACCTTCACCGTGACCATCGACGGCGATGCGGTCGAACCCGCGCCCGCCGCCGAACTTCCCCTGGCCCAGCGCTACTTCCTCTTCTGATGAGCCGCGCCGCGCTGCTCGTCCTCGCCGACGGACGGTTCCCGGCCGGTGGCCACGCCCACTCGGGCGGCGCCGAGCCGGCCGTCCGCGCGGGGCGGCTCACCGACGCCCGCGACCTGGCGTCGTTCTGCCGGGGCCGGCTGCACACCACCGGTCTCACCTCCGCCGCGCTCGCCGCGGCGGCCGTGCTCGGCCTCGACCCCCTCGCGCTCGACGAGGCCGCCGACGCCCGCACCCCCTCACCCGCCCTGCGCGCCACCGCGCGCAAGCTCGGCCGCCAGATGATGCGCGCCGCGCGCGCCACCTGGCCGAGCCCGGAACTCGCCGCCCTGGCGGCGGCCCGCCCGCGCGGCGCCCACCAGCCGATCGTCCTCGGCCTCGCCGCACGGTCGGCCGGGCTCGGGCCCGAGGACGCCGCGCACTGCGTCCTGTACGAGACGGTCAGCGGCCCGGCCACCGCCGCCGTACGCCTGCTGAGCCTGGACCCCTTCGACGCGACCGCCGTCCTGGCCCGGCTCGCGCCCGACATCGACGAGACCGCGCGCCACGCGGTGGCCACCGCGCACCGCGCCGTACGGAAGGGGCCCGGCACACTGCCCGCCGCGTCGGCGCCGCTGCTCGACATCACCGCCGAGGCGCACGCCGCCTGGGCGGTGCGCCTCTTCGCCTCGTAACCGTCATCAAGCCGCGCCGCACGACCCCGAAGGAGCCGCACCGTGCACCTCGACCACGCCGACCCGTACACCGACCCGTATCAGGACCCGCACAGCCACGGCGCCGGGGCCGTCCGCCCCGACGGCTCCCGGCGCGCCCTGCGCATCGGCCTCGGCGGGCCCGTCGGCTCCGGCAAGACCGCGACCGTGGCGGCCCTCTGCCGAGCGCTGCGCGACCAGTTGTCGATCGCCGTCGTCACCAACGACATCTACACGCGTGAGGACGCGGCGTTCCTGCTGCGCAACGCCGTGCTGCCCGCCGAGCGGATCCAGGCCGTCGAGACCGGCGCCTGCCCGCACACCGCGATCCGCGACGACATCTCCGCCAACCTCGAAGCAGTCGAGGACCTGGAGGACTCCGTCGGACCGCTCGACCTGATCCTTGTCGAGTCCGGCGGCGACAATCTCACCGCCACCTTCTCCAAGGGCCTCGTCGACGCGCAGATCTTCGTCATCGACGTCGCCGGCGGTGACGACATCCCCCGCAAGGGCGGCCCCGGCGTCACCACCTCGGACCTGCTGGTGATCAACAAGACCGACCTCGCGCCGTACGTCGGCTCCGACCTCGGGCGCATGGCCTCCGACGCCAAGGAGCAGCGCGGCGAACTGCCCGTCCTGTTCACCTCGCTCACCGGCCCGGACGGAGTGGCCCCGGTGGCCGAGTGGGTGCGCGCGCGGTTCACCGCCTGGACCGCATGAGCGTCCACGCCACCGCCCGGATCACCGCCGCGCCCGACGGGCGCGGCGGCACGGCCCTGCCCCGGCTGGAGAGCGACGGCCCGCTGGCGCTGCGCCGTACCCGCGCGGACGCCCCCGCGCGGGCCGGCACAGGGGCCACAGCCGCTATCGCCACCGCCACCGCCGCCCACGCCCGCGTCACCGTCGTCGGCGCGATGAGCGCGCCGCTCGGCGGCGACCGGCTCGCCCTCGAAGCGGAGGTACGGGACGGGGCCGCGCTCACCGTGGACGCGGCCGCCGCCATGATCGCCCTGCCCGGCCGCCGCACCGGCGACGAGCCCGCCGACCACGCGGGCTACGACCTGCGCCTGACCGTCGGCGAGGGCGCCGTACTGCACTGGCTGCCCGAGCAGCTCATCTCCGTCACCGGCAGCGACCTGCGGGCCCGCACCCGCGTCGAACTCGCCCCCACCGCCCGGCTGGTGCTGCGCGAGGAACAGATCCTCGGCCGTCACGACGAACCGCCGGGCACCCTCACCACCCGGCTCACCGTGCACCGCGCCGGCCGCCCGCTGCTCGACCAGCAACTCGCGTTCGGCCCCGGCGCGCCCGGTGGCTGGGACGGCGGAGCGGTCATCGGGGGACACCGGGCCCTCGGCCAACTCCTCGTGGTGGCACCGGAGTTCGACGAGAAACCGGTCACCCCTCGGCTGCTCGGCGACACCGTCGTGCTCACCCCGCTGGCCGGCCCCGGAGCGCTGGTGACCGCGCTCGCCCCGGACGCCAGGGCGCTCCGCCGGATCCTGGACGACGCCCTGGCGGACCTGTACCGCTGAGCGGAACAGGACTCACCGGCTATCGGTTCGGCAAAGAATCTGTGGTTTGGCCTGTTCTCAACTGGCTCACAGACGAAAGGATCCCCTCGGTAACCCTACGAACAGCGCCGCACTGTGCGGCGCACCACACAGGGGGAGGTACCACTTGAGACGCACAGCAGTGCTCGGCTCGGCCGGCACTCTGCTCGCGGGCACGCTCATAGCGACCACGCTCGCCGCCTCGTCGGCGAGCGCCGACGGTCGCGCCGGCGGTGGCTCGACCGAGCGGAGCAACGAACAGAGGACCCGGAACGCCCAGGCGGCCGGTGCCGAGGTCGCGGCCGAGCGGGCCGCGAGGAAGGGCATCGACTGGGCGGACTGCCCGGCCGACTGGGCCCTGGAGAAGCCGATCCAGTGCGGCTACGTGACCGTCCCGCTCGACTACGCCCGTCCGGACGGCAAGCAGATCAAGATCGCCGTCGACCGGATCGGCAACACGGGCACCACGGGCGAGCGTCAGGGCTCCCTCGTCTACAACCCCGGTGGCCCCGGCGGTTCCGGCATGGCGTTCCCGCGCCGCGTCGTGACCAAGAACGCCATCTGGGCGGATGCCGCGAAGGCGTACGACTTCGTCGGCTTCGACCCGCGCGGAGTCGGGCGCTCGACGCCCATCTCGTGTATCGACCCGCAGGAGTTCGTCAAGGCTCCCAAGGCCGACCCCGTCCCCGACAGCGAGGCCGACAAGCGCGCCCAGCGCAAGCTCGCCGCCGAGTACGCGGACGGTTGCGAGGAGCGCAGCGGCTGGATGCTGCCGCACATGACGACGCCCAACACCGCGCGTGACCTGGACGTCCTGCGGGCCGCGCTCGGCGACGAGAAGCTCAACTTCGTGGGTGTCTCCTACGGCACCTACCTGGGCGCCGTGTACGGCACGCTCTTCCCGTCCCATGTGCGACGCATGGTACTGGACAGCGTGGTCAACCCGTCAAAGGAGAAGATCTGGTACCAGGCCAACCTGGACCAGGACGTCGCCTTCGAGAAGCGCTTCGACGACTGGAAGAAGTGGGTCGCCGAGAACGACGCGGCGTTCCACATCGGCGACACCGTCGCCAAGGTCGAGCGGCAGTGGGACAAGCTCCGCGCCACCGCCAAGAAGGACCCGATCGGCGGCGTCGTGGGACCGGCCGAACTCATCGGTCTGTTCCAGAGCGCTCCGTACTACGACTCCAGCTGGGTGCCGGTCGCCGACACCTGGAGCAAGTACCTCGCCGGAGACACCCAGGCGCTCGTCGACGCCGCCGCGCCCGATCTGTCGGACACGGTGGGCAACGCGCGCGCGGAGAACAGCAACGCGGTCTACACCGCCGTCGAGTGCGCCGACGCCAAGTGGCCCACGAGCTGGCGTACCTGGGACCGGGACAACACCCGGCTCCACCGCGACCACCCGTTCCTCACCTGGGCCAACGCCTGGATGAACCTGCCCTGCGCCACCTGGGGCGTGGAACAGCAGACACCGGTCGAGGTCGGAACGGGCCGGGGCCTGCCGCCCGTACTGATCGCGCAGTCCACGCGCGACGCCGCCACCCCGTACGGGGGCGCCGTCGAACTGCACAAGCGCTTCAAGGGCTCACGCCTGATCACCGAGCGGGACGCCGGTTCGCACGGCATCACCAATGTGGCGAACCCGTGCGTCAACGACCGGGTCGAGTCGTATCTGCTCAGCGGTGAGCTGGACCGCCGCGACGTGACGTGCGCACCGCACGCCACACCCAAGCCGTAAGAGCCTGTCCGGTCGAAGATCACCCGGCAGACGCTGAGGCACGGGAAGCACCGGTGACGGGGGAGGGGGCGGCGGCCGGAGACGGCCGCCGCCCCCTCCCTCACCGCCGCGCCGGCCGGGCGTCCTCGGCCGCGTGGCCGGACAGGGCCGACGGGCCGTCAGCGTCGCAGCCGCGGGAACTTCCTCGGCGGTGCCTGCGCGGCCTCCTCGGCCTTCACCTCGGCGGCGTACCGGTCCACGTACTCCTGCCCGGACAGCCCGAGGATCGCGTACATGATCTCGTCGGTGACCGCGCGGACCGCCGCCTTCTGGTTCTCCAGTCCCGCGTAGCGTGAGAAGTCCAGCGGTTCACCGAAGCGGATCGCGACCCGCCTGATGTTCGGGATCTTCTGACCGGGCGGCTGGATCTCGAACGTCCCCACCATCGCGCAGGGCACCACCGGGACGCCCGCCCTGATGGCCATCACCGCGACCCCGACCTTGCCCTTGTAGAGCCGCCCGTCGTGCGAGCGCGTGCCCTCCGGGTAGATCCCCAGCAACTCGCCCTTGTCGAGCACCCCGAGCCCTTCCCGGATCGCCGCCCGGCCGGCCTCCTTGCCGGACCGGTCGACCGGGATCTGGCCGACGCCGCGGAAGAACGAGGCGGTGAGGCGTCCCTTGACGCCGGGCCCGGTGAAGTACTCGGCCTTCGCGAGGAACGTGATCCGCCGCCGGATGATCGCGGGCATCAGGAAGTGGTCGGAGAAGGAGAGGTGATTGCCCGCGACGATCGCGGCGCCGTCCGCCGGAACATGTTCGAGCCCCTCGATCCGGGGCCGGAAGAGCAACCGCAGCACGGGCCCCAACAGCACGTACTTCAGTACGTAGTAGAACACGGCGTTTCTCCCACTCTGCCGGACCGGCTGCCTCGCTGTCCGCCTGATCACAACACACAGGGGAGAGTCCAGTCGATCCGTGCGCCCGGTCGGCGTCCCGGCCCGACGCCGATCCCACCGCCTCCGGTGGCGGTGGCGGCACCGCGCCGCGATCAGCCGCGGGTCTGGGTGGGCTCCACGATCAGCTGGGAGATCGCGGAGATGACCTCGCCGGCACGCGCCGTCAGATAGAAGTGGTCGCCCGGGAAGACGCGCAGGGTGTACTCGGCCGAGGTGTGGTCGCGCCAGCTGCCGACCTCGTCCAGCGTGGCCAACGGGTCGGCGTCGCCCACGAAGGTGTGGATCGGGCACGCGACGCGTGGAGTGCCGGGCGGCCGGTAGGTCTCGATGGCCCGGTAGTCGGCCCGCAGCGCCGGCATGATCAGCCGCTGGGTGTCGGGGTCCTCGAAGAGGGTCGCGTCGGTTCCGCTGAGCGACTGGACGTTGGCGATGATCGCCGCGTCGCCCTGGAGGTGGAGGGTCTCGGGACGGAACCGGGACGGCGCGCGCCGTCCCGAGAGGATGATCCCGACCGGGGACTGGTTCAACTCCCGTTCCATCAGCCGGGCCACCTCGAACGCGACGGCGGCCCCCATGCTGTGACCGAAAAGCCACGTCCGGTCCAGACCCTCCGTCGGAAGCTCACGGAAGACCGAGGCGGCGAGCGACTCGACGTTGCTGATGGCCGGTTCCGCGTAACGGTCCTGGCGCCCCGGGTACTGGATGGCGAGGACTTCGACCTTCCCGGCCAGCGCCCGGGAGACGGGGAAGTAGTAGCTCGCCGCGCCGCCCGCGTGCGGGAAACAGATCATCCTGGGGGATGTCCGGTCCGCCGGATGAAATTCTCGAATCCAATTGGAGGCGTTATTGCTCGATATGGCGGTCATCAATCAAAGTCCTTGGATCGATCCGGCAGAAGCCTCTGCGTCAGGTTTCGTTCATCTTTCAGCGTTCACGTGCGTCCGGGCACGTGGCGACCCCTCATGACCCCTATCGGACCCCACCCGCTTCGCGGGTTCGTCCTGTCCGGAATGGCGACTCCCCGTCGCGAAGGCGGACTTCCGCGGC
>NZ_JARJHW010000130.1:0-20815 GCF_040560175.1 Streptomyces panacea | reverse complement strand
ATCCACCGTCCGAGCCACCGGAGTCGGATCCACCGTCCGAGCCGCCCGAGTCGGATCCACCGTCCGAGCCGCCCGAGTCGCTTCCACCGTCCGAGCCGCCCGAGTCGCTTCCACCGTTGGAACTTCCCCCGGAGCTACCGCCGCTGGAACCTCCGCTGTTGGAGCCGCCACCGGTGACGCCGCCGTTGTCGTCATCGTCATCTTCGTCACCGCCGGAGGAGCCGCCGCTGTTGGACCCGCCACCGGACGAACCGCCGTTGTTACCGCTACCGCCGTTGTTACCACTACCGCCGTTGTCACCGCCGCCGGACGAACCCCCGGAGGAGCCTCCGCTGTTCGACCCGCCGCCGGACGAACCGCCGGAGTTGCTACCGCCGTTGTCACCGCCGCCGTTCGACCCGCCACCGTTGGAGGACCCGCCGCCGTTGCTACCGCTACCGCCGTTGTCGCCACCACCGTTGTTCCCGCCGCCGGAGGCATTGCCACCGTTGTCGCCGCCGCCGGAGTTGCTGCCGCCGCCGTTTCCGCTACCGCCGTTCGACCCGCCGCCGTTCGACCCACCACCGTTGCCGCCACCGCCGTTCGACCCGCCGTCGCCCGCGACGGTCGTCGATTCGCAGTCGCCGCCCAGGATGTTGCAGACCTGGGTCCTGAGGCCGTCGGAGATCTGGGGTGCCACACCGCTGAACAGCAGCGTCCCCACGATCAGGGCCACCAGCCCGACCATGCCCACGTACTCCACCGTCGACTGACCCCGGTTACGCCGCCAGGTGATCAGGTGCGGAAGCGACGGGACCGCCTCCCTGCGCAGCCGCTCCAGCGTCCAGCGCGGCCTCACCACCCGCTGCTCCGCCGACAGGCCGAACCACGACCGGCTCGCACCCACGCCGACCAGCGCCAACAGAGCACCGGGCAACAGCAACTGACTGATCCCGCGCGTCGAACCCCCGTACAGATTCACCACGCCACCGACCAGCAACCACACCTGGAGAACGACCAACGCGAACCAGACCACCCTCCCCCCGGTCCACAGACGCCCTGCCAGAACCACCGCCGCGACCCCCGGCACCACCGCATACAGCGCCGCCGCACCCACCGCCACCGAGACGCGGGTGCCCAACTCCAACAACGAGTCCAGCACACCCACACCACCCAACAGCGTGAGAGCGAACATCACATACAGGAGGCCCCGCGCCAGGATCAGAGGCCGGGGCAGCTCCTTGCGGCCGTCGGACAGCCGCGGCGCGGCGCCGTGGAACGTCAGGACACCCGGGTCGGACATTGGAAAACCCTTCCACCGCACTGCTCAAGACGTTCCGCCATCGCCGTCCAGCCGTGGCGCGTGCGTCGTAACCGTCCTCAACGTACGTAAACGGAAGGCCCAATTCGTAGGGTCCACAGACCCACCCCGGGGCCCAACCGAGCCCGCGCACCGGTGATCGGCTGGTTCGCGCCGCCCGGAGCGGTGGTCAGTCTTGTCAACGGGCTCAGGGCCGCTTGAGGTGGAGAATCACGTACGCCCCGGAGCGCGATTCAACGCTCCGGGGCGTACGGGCAATTCGCCGGGGACTACTCGTCGTGCGTCAGTCCACGATCATCGTGTTGAGCGGTGCCGCTCCGGCCGTCCGCGCGAAGGCGCCGCCGAAGTAGCCCTCGACCGCCGACTTCTCGGCCGCGTTCGGGTACGCGTTGGTGCACGAGGTTCCCGCGGTGGAGCCGGACATCAGGCTGGTGCAGGGGCCGGGCTTGATGTCCGGCAGGCCCAGGATGTGGCCCAGTTCGTGGGACGAGATACGGATCGTGTTGTGGCCCTCGGTCACCGCCTGGCGGCCTATCCAGACGGTGCCGTTGCCCAGTGAGGTGGTCTGGGCGCGGGGCCAGCCGTTGTCCGCCAGGACGCGGATGTTGGCGCGCTGGCCGGCCGCGGACGGGCGCAGTTCGACGGCGTCGACGCTCTCGTTCCAGATCGCCGCGCCCCGGTCGACCGCCGACCTGAACTCCGCCGAACCGCTGGCGTCGTAGGTGACGATCCGCGCGGCGACGGCGGTGTCCGCGGCGGGGGCCGGAGCAGCCGTGGCCTGGCCGCTCATCAGGGAGAACGTGACAGCCATGGCGGCAACGAGTCCGCCGGTCAACTTACGGATGCGCATGGTCGACCTCCTTGGGGGGAGAGAGTCGTGGACATGACATGAAGTTCCCCTGCTCACTGCCCAGCGCGGACTGACACCAATCCGTCAATCCGTTGGTGGCTCAACTCCCGCCGATCGCGGCCTGATCGACTCCGGGCAGGCCCCCGCGCACTCCGTTACTCGGCACCGTCGGCGCACAGCTGCTTGTCGATGAGGTCGCTCGCCGCGTGGATGGTGCCCGGCATGGAGCCGTCGCCCGTGGCCTCCAGGACGACGACGCGGCGGCCGTCCGGGGTGGCGCCGGTGCGGGTGGCGTAGCCGGGGAGGTCGCCGGCGTGGCTGTAGTAGCTGCCGCCGCAGGTGAGCGGGAGTTCCATCAGACCGAGGCCGTAGCGGGCGCCCGGCCAGGCCGCGTCCAGCTCCGGGGCCCGCACCGTCTTCTTCATCTCCTTCAGCTGCGCCGGCTTCAGCAGCCGGCCGCGCATGAGCCCCTGGTAGAAGGTGGTCATGTCGCCGGTGGTGCTGATCATGGCCCCGGCGGCGCCGGCCGCGCTGGGGTTGAAGGCGGTGACGTCGATGGCGGGCGCGGACTCGCCGAAGGCGGAGTAGCCCTTCAGATGGGAGCCGGGAATGCCGGGGGCCGTGGTCGGGGTGAGGGTGTTGCGCAGACCCAGCGGCCGGACGATGCGCTTGGTGACCTCCTGCTGCCAGGTGCGGCCGGTGACCTCCTTGATGATCATCCCCGCGAGGGTGTAGTTCGTGTTGGAGTACGACCAGGTGGCGCCGGGCTCGAAGGCGGGCGCGTGGCGCATCGCGATGCCGACGAGCCGCTCGTCCGTCCAGGTCGTGTAGCGGCCGGCCTCGTAGGCCGCGATGCCGGTCAGCGCGGGGAAGTCACCGGTGTAGTTGAAGAGGCCGCTGGTGTGGTTCAGGAGCTGCCGTACGGTGATCCTGCTCCCGTCGTTGCCGTTGCCGGACACGACGCCGGGCAGCCAGTCCTCGACGGTGTCGTCGAGGGAGAGCCGTCCCTCGCCCACCAGTTGCAGCACCACCGTGGAGACGTACGTCTTGGTCGCGCTCGCGATCCGGAACTTGTCACCCGGCCGCGCCTTGCGGTTCGTCTCCGCGTCCGCCACCCCGGCGGTCGCGTACCGCACCCCGCGCGGCCCGGTCGACCGGGCGAGAACGCCCACGGTCCCCGTCCGCTGGATGGCGTCCACCTGCCGCTGGAACGACTCCTGTGCCGAAGGCTTCGGCGCGGGAGTCGGCTTCGCCTGCTGCGTCGCACTCGCCGCGGGCACCGCGAGGCCCAGCGCCGCGAGCGCCGTGACGAGCGTGGTGGTCACGGCACGGGAGGTGGTGCGGCTGAACGCCTTGGTCGCCATGTTCCTTTGACTCCTCGGGAGTTGGTGGTGCGGCCGCTCCGTGCGGTGTGATCACCAACTTAGGAAAACGCCCCGTCGGCCACGATCCGGCCAGCAGGCCACTCCGGGGTACAGCCAGCTGTACCCCGCGCCGGACTCCCCGTACACCTCGGGGTGCACCTGCGTCGGGCCGAGACGGGCTCAGGCGGAATCAAGTGGAATCAAGCGGGCTCAGACGGACTGAGCCGGACTCGGCCGGACCAAATCGGCTCAGCCGGACGACGTGGCCACCCGTACCCCGTCGCTCTCCTTGTCGGAGAGGAACAACGCCATCTCCCGCCCCTCCTCGGCGACGGCCGTACGGTCCGCCCCGGACAGGCGGCCCAGCGGGGTGACGGTCACGGTGCCCGCGTCGACGCGCCAGGTCGCGGCGACCCGGCCGTCGACCAGGACGACGCGCTCGCCCGCGACCGACAGACCGCGGTGTTCGTCGTCGATGATCCGGCCGCGGTCGTGGTAGCCCAGGATCGCGTTGTCGAACGCCGGCAGGAACCGCACCGGGGCCGGCGTGCCGGGATCGGGACGCGGCGCGTCGGGGAGGTCCAGCAGCTCCCGGCCGCGCTCGTCGCGGAAGGAGACCAGCTCCTCGCGCAGCGCGGCCACCGCCGCCGGGAGTCCGGCGAGGCCGCACCAGGCACGCAGGTCGGCCGAGGCGGCGGGGCCGTACGCGGCCAGATAGCGCCGTAGCAGCGCCTGGCCCACCGGGTCGGAGCCGTCCGGGGACGGCGGGTCGACCGCACGCCCCAGCCAGGACGAGAGCGGGACGTTACGCACTCCCGCCTTCGTCCGCCACAGCCCGCGCGGCGGCAGCTGGATCATCGGCACGAGCGCGGTGATCACCATCTCCCCCAGCGCACACGGCCCCGGCGCCGGCCACCGCCCGGCGAGCGCCCGCGCCACCTCGGCCATCGTGCGCGGCTCGCCATCCGCCATCAACGCCCGCCCCGCCGAAGCGAGTTCGTCGAGATCCGTCCCGTCGAGCTCGCGGCGGTAGACCCCGAGTACGCGCTGACGCAGCATGGCCTGGTGGCGGGACCGCCAGGCCAGGGCGTCGTCGGCGGTGACGAGGTGGACGGTACGGCGCATGAGATGCGTCCGCACCACGCTCCGCCCGGTCAACAGGCCCGAGAGCTGGGCCGGTTCGAAGCCACGCAGCCGCGACCAGAGCCCGGGATACGGCTCCTGCGGTTCCTGCGCCTGGAGACCGCCGAGGTGCGCGACGGCGTCCAGGGCCGGTACGTCGGCGCGGTCGAGCAGCAACTGCCGCGCGAGCGTGGCGCGGTTGAGCGCCCGGGTGCCGAGCACGGTGCGAACGGCCATCGGTCAGGACGACTTCTGGCCGTCGAGCGACTCGCGCAGGATGTCCGCGTGCCCGGCGTGCTGCGCGGTCTCGGCGATGAGATGCGTCAGCACCCCGCGTACGCTGCGCACCGCTCCCGGCTGGTGCCAGGGCGCCTCCGGCAGCGGGTGCGTCGCCGACAGGTCGGGCACGGCGGCGATGGTCTTCTCGGTTCGGGCGGCGATTTCCTCGAAGCGCGCGAGGATGCCGGCCGAGGTGTCGCCGGGGAGCATCCGGAAGTCGTTCTCACGGTCGACCGCCCATTGGGGGTACGCGGCGGTACCGGCCGCGAGGTCGGCCCAGGTGACGCCGTCCGGCAGGTCGAAGCTCATCGCCGACGGGCCGTCGACCGCGAAGCGCAGCCACGCCTCCTCGTTGGACGCGACGTGCTTGATCAGTCCGCCCAGACAGAGCGAGCCGGCCGTCGGGCGCTCGCCGAGCTGCTCGTCGCTGAGCCCGCGCACCGTGTGGACCAGGGCGGATCGCGTGGTCGCGAGCGTGGCGAGCAGGTCGGCCCGCTCGGCGTCGGTGGTCGAGTCGGGCGTGGGGGTGGGGGTGGCGTTCATGGTGACGGGCCCTTCCGGTCGTTCACGTTCACGTTGTCCTGCTCGTGTTCTGACACGGAGAACAATCACAGGAGAAGAGGACAGGGTGTGGCCGCTTCTCCGTCGACAATCGGCCTTATGCAGAAGACCTCAGCGCGACTGCTCTCGATGCTCTCGCTGCTCCAGGCCCGCCGGGACTGGCCGGGGGCGCGGCTGGCCGAGCGGCTGGACATCAGCCCGCGCACCGTGCGCCGCGATGTCGACCGGCTGCGCGAGCTCGGCTATCCCGTGGTGGCCGTCAAGGGGCCGGAGGGCGGGTACCGGCTCGACGCCGGTTCGGAACTGCCCCCGCTGCTCTTCGACGACGAGCAGGCCGTCGCCCTCGCCGTGGCGCTCCAGATCGCCACCACCACCGGCGCCGGTATCGAGGAGGCCGCGGCGCGCGCGCTGAACACCGTCCGGCAGGTCATGCCCGCCCGGCTGCGGAGCCGTATCGACACCCTCCAGGTCACCGCCGTCGAGCCGCCCACGGCGCGGCCGAACCCCCAGGCCGACAGCGCCCTGCTGATGGCGCTCAGCGCCGCCGTCCACGCGGGCGAGGAGCTGCGCTTCGACTACCCGGGAGCGGATGACTCCACTGAATCCCCGCCGCGCCGCACACAGCCCCACCATCTCGTCACCTGGGGCGGGCGCTGGTATCTCGTCGCCTGGGACCTCGACCGCGAGGACTGGCGGACGTTCCGCGCGGACCGGATCACCCGCACGCGTACGCCCACGGGCCCCCGCTTCACCCCGCGTGAGCTGCCCGGAGGTGACGTGGCGGCTTTCGTCGTCGGCAGATTCCAGGGTTCTTACGGCTCCGACAACTCCGGCGGCCGGCCCTGCCGGGGCGAGGTGATCCTCGACCTGCCCGTCGGTGAGGTGTCCCCTTACCTCCGCGACGGGCTGGTCGAGGAACTCGGCCCGCACCGCTGCCGGCTCGTCCTGGGCTCGTGGTCGTGGGCCGGCCTGGCCGCCGCCATCGGCAGGTTCGACGCCGGCATCGAGGTCGTCGGGCCGCCCGAACTCAAGCACGCCTTCGCGCACTTGGCCCGCCGCTACGCCGACGCGGCAGCCGGCGCCGACGCCGGCGCCGCGACCGGGGACCCCCACAGCCCCGACGACCCCGACGACTCCGACAGGGCGTAGACCCTGTCGGGGCGCGGCTACTCGACGGGCAGCAGGAAGTCCTGCGGTCTCAGGGCGCGGTCGACGATGCGGGTGTCGCCGATCCAGCCGTAGAAGCCCTGGCCGAACTTCTCCGCGAACTGGGTGCCGCCGATGGCGAACGGCTTGCCCAGCGTGGCGATGCCGGTGGCCCGCTGGGACGGGTTGCGGGCGATCTTCGAGCCGTCCACGTACATCACCGTGCGGCGACCGTCGTTGACGATCGCGATGTGCGTCCAGCGGCCCACGGGCAGCGCATGGCTCCACGACGTGGGGTCGGCGTCCTGGACGTCCGGGTAGAGCACGAACTGCAGGAACCGCTCCGGCGTGATGTTGAGGCTGCACGTGGGCTCGTCCTTCGACCAGCCCGTCGTCTTGCCCGCGTCGCCGTTGCGGCCCTCCCAGCTGAGTATGCCCATCCAGTCGTGGTTGCCTTCGTACGGCTCCGGCAGCTTGATGAACGTCTCGATGGTGAAACCGGACCGGAACGTGGCGCTGTTGAGCGGCGCCGTGGGGCTTGTGGTCAGCACCGCGCCCCGGTCGGGCCCCTTGCCGCCGTCGAAGCGCAGACTCGCGTGGGCGGGCTGGTGGGTGTGGTGGTCGGCGGAGCGGGTGAGCACTTCCGCCGCACTGTCGTGCAGCAGCTGTACGCGCAGGTCGTTGCCGTGGCCCGAGAGGTCGCGCGCCACCGCGCCCCCGCCCACCGCGGACCCCGGCTTCCCGGCCCCGGCGAGTCCGTCGGCGTCGAACCGCCAGTACGCCACGGTGCCCCGCGGCATCACCCGGCCGGCCGGTCGCGGCTTCGGCGGGACGATGCCGTCGAAGCCCTTGAACCGCTCGGCGAAATCGATGTCCAGGCTGAACCGGTCCACCGGGCCGGTCAGTTCGAGGGTCTCGGCCTCCAGCGGCGTCCGCTTCCCGGGGTCGCGGGCGAGGAACCACGGCGCGAAGGTCTCGACGTCGACGGCGTCGCGCGCCGTGTCGAAGGCGTAGAGGCGGATCATGCCCGCGCCGCCGTAGTAGCGGTCCTGGTAGTTGGTGATGTGGACGTGCACGTCGTGGCCGGCGTCGTTGGTGAGGACCGTACGGCCCGAGGGCCAGTAGTGCCCGCCCAGCGCAAGGAAGATCTGGTCGTTGCCCCGCACCAGACGGTCCCAGAGCCGCTGTCCGTTGTCCGACAGATGGGCCTCGCCCTGGTCGTCGGCCCAGGCGATGTCGTGGGTGGTCAGGATGGCGGGCAGGGTCGGGTGGGCGTCGAGGACGCCCTGCGCCCAGGCCAGGGCCTTGTCGGAGGCGCGCCAGTCGATGGCGAACACCAGCCACCGACGGTCGGCCGCCGTGATCAGGTGGTAGCTGTTGTACCCGTCGGGCGAGGCGCCGCCGAAGGTCGGCATCGCGCTGAACCGCCGGGGCCCGAAGGCCTTCAGGTAGGCGCTGTCTCCACGCTGGTCGTCGGTGCTCCCGTCGATGTCGTGGTTGCCCGCCAGGACGCTGTAGGGGACCTTGCCGTGGATGGTCCGGAAGGTGTCCGCCGCGAGCGTGATCTCCTGCTCCGTACCGTGCTCGGTCACGTCGCCGAGGTGCGTCATGAAGGCGATGTTCGCCTCGGCGCGCTCCGAGACGAGGTAGTGGAAGGTCTCCCGCAGCGGCTCGGGGTCCGAGCTGTCGGCGTCGAACAGGTACTGCGTGTCCGGCAGCACCGCCAGCGCGAAGCGCGGGCTCTCCTCGTCGAACCGGCCTCGTCCGGAGGCGGCCCGGCCCGGCTCGCCGGGCGATGCCTGCGCCGGCTGCGCGCCCAGGACGGCGGCTGCGGCGCCGACGGCCGGGACGGTGATCGCCGCTTGCAGCAGCGACCGGCGGTCAGGTCCGGAAAGGCCGTGGTCCGGACCTGAAGGAATGGACTTGCTCATACGATCTCCCAGCTCTCGACACATGCGTGTCTGTGGGGATCGTGTGCTGCCCCGGCGTCCGTGCGACAAAGCCGTACTGAACGGCGGCCGTCGCCGACCGGTCCGGAGACCTGCGCCACATCGGCCCGGCGCGGGATGAGTACGCCGCGCTCAGGCGTTGGCGACGGACGGACACCCCCACCCGATGAACAGGACTTGCCATGACAGACGTGAACGCCCCCCGCTCGGCGGACACCCTCGCGCGCCCCTTCACGGTCCGCGGCCTGACCACGCGCAACCGGATCGCCATGGCTCCCATGACCCGGCAGTTCTCCCCGAACGGCGTCCCCGGCCAGGACGTGGCGGACTACTACTCGCGACGGGCCGCCGGTGGCGTGGGGCTGATCATCACCGAGGGCACCTACATCGACCACGACTCCGCCGGCACCAGCGACCGGGTCCCGAGGTTCCACGGCGAGGACGCGCTCGGGGGCTGGGCGGATGTCGCCGACTCCGTGCACCGGGCGGGCGGCGCGATCATCCCGCAGCTGTGGCACGTGGGTGTCACGCGTGAAGAGGGCGCCCCGCCGGTCGCGGACGCGGAGCCGGTCGGCCCCTCGGGTGTGTCCCTGACGGGCGAGCCCAAGGGGCGCGCCATGACGCGGAAGGACCTGGACGACGTCATCGGCGCGTTCGCCGACGCGGCCGCCGCCGCCGAGCGTCTCGGCTTCGACGGGGTCGAACTGCACGGCGCGCACGGCTACTTGATCGACCAGTTCCTGTGGGCCGGCAGCAACCGCCGTACCGACGCGTACGGCGGCGACATCGCCGGGCGCACGCGTCTCGCGGCCGAGATCGTGGCGGCCTGCCGAGCCGCCGTGTCCAGCTCCTTCCCCCTCTTCTTCCGTATGTCCCAGTGGAAGATGAACCTGTACGACGCGAAGCTCGCGCAGACGCCCGCCGAACTGGACAGCCTGCTCACGCCGTTGGCCGAAGCCGGTGTCGATGTCTTCCACGCGTCGACCCGCCGCTACTGGCTGCCGGAGTTCGACGACTCCGACCTGAACTTCGCGGGCTGGGTGAAGAAGATCAGCGGCAGGCCGACGGTCACCGTCGGATCGGTCGGTCTGGACGGTGTCTTCTCCGAGGCGTTCCAGGGCAAGGGCTCCGCGGTCACGCCCATCGATGACCTGCTGGACCGGATGGAGCGCGACGAGTTCGACATGGTCGCCGTGGGCCGGGCGCTGATCGCCGACCCCCAGTGGCCGGTGAAGACCCTGGGCGGGCGCACCGAGGGCATCACGCCGTTCGCCGCGGAGATGCTGAAGACGCTGCGCTGACCCGCGGTTCGACCGCCGTCCCCGGTGCGTCGAGGGGACGGCGGTCGTATCGGACCGGTCAGACGGCCGCGGTCGGGGAGGAGTCCTCGGCCGACTGCCCGACCGGCTCCCTGACCGGCGGGGGGACCATGCGGACCGGGACCGTGTCGGCGTCGTTGTGGCGCTGGGACCAGGTCTCCAGTGCCACCTGGCAGGCGTGGTCGAGGTGACGCAGGCCGGACAGGTCCAGTTCGATCGGGCGGTTCTGGGGCAGGGCCTCCAGTTGGTCGAGGATCCTCGGCAGGCGCAGGAAGGTGGCGTTGCCGGTGATGGCCACGACCAGCCGTCCGCCGGTGAGTTCGTGGACGTCCAGGTGTATGTGGGAGGTCTCCCAGGCCGACTTGCAGACGGACAGGAGCAGTCCGAGCACCACGCCCTCGAAGAGGTTGCCGACGACGATGGTGCCGGTGGTGACAGCGAGGATGACGGCGTCGCCGCGGTGTGTCCGCCACAGCGGGACGATCTCCTTGACCGGCACGAGCTTGGTCCCCGCGTGCACCAGGACACCCGCGAGCGCCGCCAGCGGGATGACACCGATGACGAACGGGAGCAGTGCGGCGAAGAGCAGCAGCCATACGCCGTGCAGCACGCGGGAGAGTGAAGTCTTCGCGCCCGCCTGCACGTTGGCGGCGCTGCGCACGATGACGGCGGTCATCGGGAGCGCGCCGAGGGCGCCGCAGACGGTGTTGCCGATGCCCTGCGCCATCAGCTCCTTGTCGTAGTCGGTGCGGGGACCGTCGTGCATACGGTCCACCGCGGCCGCGCTGAACAGGCTCTCGGCCGAGGCGATCAGGGTGAAGGCGAGGATCGTGCCGATGACGGCGACACCGGCCAGGCTGCCGAAGTCCCCGAGGCCGGGCGGGTCGACCGCCGCCAGCAGGCCCCGGACCTCGACCCGGGCGACATCGAGTTCCAGCAGGACGGCGGCGCCCGTCGCCAGCCCGACCGCGACGAGCGGGCCGGGGACGACGCGCGCCCTGGCGGGCAGCTTCGGCCACAGGAAGAGGACGGCGATGGTGGCGGCGCCGAGCCCGAAGGCCGTCAACGCCGCCCTGCCGGTGACGACTTCGACGAAGAGACCGGGCAGCCCGGCGATCTTGCCGAGCCCGCCGGCGGGCTGGGCCATGTCGGCCAGCGCGTAGACCTGGCCGAGGACGAGGACGAGCCCGATACCGGCGAGCATGCCCTGGACGACGGCGACCGAGATGGCGCGGAACCAGCGTCCGAACTTCAGGGCGCCGAGGAGGAGTTGGAGAAGTCCGGAGATGAGGACGAGGGCGCCGAGCGCGGCGAGCCCGAACTCCTGGACGGCCTCGAAGACGAGCACGGTCAGTCCGGCCGCGGGGCCGCTGACCTGGAGACTGCTGCCGGGCAGCAGGCCCACGAGCAGCCCGCCGACGATGCCGGTGATCAGGCCCAGTTCGGCCGGCACACCGGAGGCGACGGCGACGCCGACGCACAGGGGCAGGGCGACGAGGAAGACGACGAACGAGGCGAGGACGTCACGTCGCAGGACGGAAGGTTCCTTCAACTGCGAAACCATGGAGGTGAGGGCGGTGGGGGAAGCCATGGGTGTGTTCCTTGAGGAGCGGTCCGCCGGGGTCGGCGGACGAGGGGACACGGACTCGGAACGCGGTCAGAGCGGCACGAACGCGCCGTCCGCGTCGGGCCGTTGGACGCTCACGGCGCCGGTGTCGACCTCGTAGTACCAGGCACTGAGCGTGAGCGTGCCCTCGGCGAGCCCCTCGCTGACGCACGGGTAGCCGCGCAGGGTGTCGAGCTGCGCGACGACGTGGTGCCGTACGGCGTGGGGGACGCCCGCGTCGCCGGGGAGCCCGGTGACCGAGTGGTCCAGCCAGCCGCGTACGGCGGGGACGGAGGAGAGGTCCGTCCCGCTCACCAACGCGCCGACCGCGCCGCAGTGGGAGTGTCCGCACACGACGATGTCGCGCACTCCGAGGACGCGCACGGCGTATTCGATGGTGGCGGTCTCACCGCTGGGGCGGCCGGAATCGTAGGGGGGCACGATATTCCCCGCCGTACGCAACTCGAAGAGTTCGCCCGGCCGTGCGCCGGTGATGAGTGTCGGTACGACACGCGAGTCGGAACAGGTGATGAACAGCGCCTCCGGCCACTGTCCGTCGGCGAGGACGCGGAACTCCTGGCGTCGCTCGGCCACGCGGTCCGGAAAGGAACGGGCGTTTTCGATAAGGGATTTCATGGCGGCCTGCCTCCTGCGCCCGCGATGTGGGGGACGGGGCGCGGTGTGGTCGGGTCAAGGAGAGATACCTGCTGGTCCGTGACGTCTCCGCACAGAGTCACGGGCAGGCCGGAGCGCACCGGACCGCTATGCCGCGAACCGGATGCTCTCCTGGGAAGACCGTACGCTTTACCAGTACATTACCTTTGCAGTGGCGACGATATCACGCCAGATAAACACTCCCGGAAAGCCGCCACATGTGACATCAATGTGAACGGAAGATGTCTCTGTTCTCACCGCGCCACGCACATGAAGAGGAAAACCGGCCGCACGTTCGAGAATGTGCCGGACCCCTGGCGGATATTCGCCGCCGACCGGCACGGCCGGGCACGCTTCTCCACTTGGCCGGGAATATCCGGGCCGGGAACTTTCCGCCGCCGCCGACGGCACGGCCCCGTCGTGGACGTAACCCGCTACCGGTGCGGGGGAGTTGACGCCTACGCTGCCCACACCCCCGGGTGCCGGCAAGCTCGGGGCCTTGACCGGCGATCACGCCCGCCTAGCTCCTGCTCGGAGTGGGGCCCGTCTCATGGCGGGTGGTCGCCGGTCGTCTCGCGTGCGGTCCAGGTGCCCCGTCGCGGGCGGGGCCGGGCCCACCACACGGCGCAGGGGAGTGAGCGAGGGTGAGTCACGGGGGACACGGTCCGTACGGCCCACCGCCGCCCTATCCGCCGCGCGTGCCGTACCCGCCGCCCCACACGCCGCTGTGGCGGCGGTTCCGTGAGGACGAGTGGCCGACACTCAGGGAAGTTCTGCGGTCGGCGCGTCAGATCCACGGATGTCTGTGGCTGCTGGCGTTGTGCTGCTTCGGCCCCACGGTCGCCGGGCTCCTGATCGTCTATCCACTGGCCCGCTCGGCGCGGGCGCGGGCCCGGCGGATCTTCCCGCCGGGCGCCCATCTGCGGGCCCACTTCCCCGACGTGGTGCGCATACAGAAGACCCGGGCGTGGGTCGCGCTCGCCGCGACCTTCACGCTGATGGTCGCGTACGCGTCACCGGAGGACTGGGACCAGGCGGTACGGCAGTTCGCCCTCCGGATGGCGATCACCCCATGGCTGCTGCTTCTCAGCGCGCCCCTGGTGATCACGGTCGTCATCCGACTCGCCGCGCCCACCGCGAGAGCCGGCATGCGGGCCAGGCTGCGACCGTCGCTGCGATCGGCGCTCTGGTACTGCGGGGCGTTCGCGGCCACGCCGGTTCTCTTCATGGGGGGCTTCTTCGTCAACTACGAGCTGTACGACGGCCCGCTCGCCCCGCTCGTCGCCATCGTGGTGCTGCTGCCCGCCCTGTGGCTGGGGCTGTTCGTCGCGTTCGCCTCCCCGACGGTCATACGCTCGGCGTTCCACACGGCACCCGTGCACGCGGCCCTGCCGGCCCTGCTCACCGGCGTACTGGTGTGGGAGTTCGCGGCCATCAGCCTGGCGGTGGGAGGTCTTCCCCCGGGCCCGACCCTCCTCGCGCTCCTCGCGGCGATCGGCGGCCCGGCGACGGTCTCGGCGCTGGCGTGGTGGGAGATCCACCGGCTGCGTACGTGGCACGGGGTGCGGATGAGGGCCTGAGGCGCACTCGGAACGGCACGGGGTGCGGATGCGCACTCGGAACGGCACGGTGGCGACGACCGGGCAGCGGGGGCCCGAATCAAATCGGCTGCCGCAGGCCCCGCACCGGCCCAGGATGGGGCTGGGGGAACGGGTGAGAGGGGATGACCGTGGTCGGGATGTCGCTCGTCGCGCTGGACGCCGTCGGGTGGGAGGGGCTTGAGACCGCGCATCCGCTGCACCCCGTCGAGGTCGTACCGCGGACGCTCCGCCGGCTCGCCCTGGCCGGGGCGGAGGCGACGGAGGAGGACTGTCATCCGCTGCACCACTGCCTCATCGGGTGGAACGGGCAGGCGCCCTCGGCCGCGGCCGCAGCTCTGCCGTTCGTCGTCGCACTCGCCGCCGACCCGGCCATGAAGGTGCGGGTCACCCTCGTCGATCTGCTGGTGGACATGAACGGGCCCGATCCGGCGGACGAGAACTGGACCGGGGCACGCGTGCTGCTCGCGGATCCGGATCCGGCCGTGCGGCGGGCGGCGATCCCGCTCGCGGGCGGGGTCGCCCGGCTGCTGGAGCGGTGGCGGGTGGAGTCGGACCCGACCGTACGGCTGCCGGTACTGCTCGCGCTCGGCAAGGCCGCGGCCGACGCACCGGCCGGTACGGGAGAGGCCGCCGACGCGCGGGCGGTGCTCGATGAGGTGCTGCGCGGCAACGACCCGGTCCTGTGGGTCGCGGCGCTCGACGCCTCGGCCGTTCTGGACCCGGAGCTGCCGGTCCGTCGGATGGACCGGCTGATCGAGGTGTTCTCCGACCTCGCCCTGCGACCACGGTTCGAGGAGATCTGGTACACGCCGGGCATCGAAACCCCCTGGACCCGCGAGGACCTGGTCCGCGATACCGCCCGGTCCTTCGACCACGACCCCCACCTCCAACTCTCCTTCGCCGCCCGCCTGATCGAGGCGGCGCGCCGTACCGGGGACGCCGCCCTGTGCCGGGAGGCGCTGGATCTGGCATGGCGGCTGCTGACCCGACACCGTTCCGTGGCGGCCACGTTGGTGCCGACGGCGGGCGCGCTGCTGGCCGATCCGGACGGGCCCGTACGGCTGCGGGCGGCGAACATCCTCGCGGTGCTGGGCGGCCCGGCGGCGGCCCCGTACGCCGACCGGCTCGCGGCGCTGCTCGACGACACGGAGGAGGACGAGTATCTCGAAGGCACCGTCGGCGAGTTCGCGCGCTGGGCGCTGGCCCGGATCGGCGATCCGCGCGCCCTTCCGGGGCTCGTCGAGCGGCTGTACGCGCCCTACCGGGAGCACTACGTCCGCAGTTACGGCGTCGGTGATCCGAGGCGGCCGGAGATCCCGCACGTCCTGATCCCTCTGCGGGCGCACGCGGGCGCACTGCTGCCCGCCGTAGGTGAGGCGATCCGGCACGGCGGGGTCACCGGCGGTGTGACCTGTCAGTTCCTCGAAGTCCTGGAGGCCTGGGGCGAGGACGCGCTGCCGGCCCTGCCGGATCTCCTGCCGCTGCTGGCGAGCGCCCGGACCTCGCTCCCCGTGGCCGGTGTGCTGGCGGCGATGGGCCCGGCCGCCGCCTCCGCCGAGCCGGCCCTGCGCGCCTGCCAGGTGCTCGACCACCCAGGGAGCCACGCCGCGGTCGCCGCGGTCGCCATGCGGATCACCGCAGACCGCGCGGCGGCGCTCCGATTCTTCGGCGACGCGGTCCTGACGGCCGGGGCACCCGGATACGGGCCGGTCGGCGCCCTGGCCGACTTCGGTCCCGACGCCGCGCCCTACGCGGACCGGGTCCGTTCCGTCATGGAGCGGGGCTCGCACGGGATACGGCTCACCGCGGCGATCACGCTCTGGTCGATCACGGGCCGGACGGAGCCGACCCTGCGGGTCCTGGAGGAGTACGTGCTGCCGACCGCCGACGACGATGACGGTCTCGGCCTCCTCCAGAAAGCGCTCCACGCGCTGATCGGCATGGGCGAGGTCAGCCCGGCGATTCGCGCGGCGCTGCTGACCGTGCGGCAGTCCGACCGCCGTCTGTCCACGCGGTGGAACTACGAGGGGATCCTCCAGGACGAGCGGCTGCGCGCGCTGATCGATGAGGCCCTCGGCCGGTAGGCCCCGTCCGGCGGGGCGTACGGAAGCGGGAGCGGGACGTACGGAATGCCTCGGCGGGAGTTGGCGTTGACGCGTGCGTGAGCCATCAGGTCCCCGCTGATCACGTGTCCGTACGCGCGCGGCTGTCCGCCCGCCGTACGGACACCTCCGCGCGGATCGAGGCGCTGGAGCGCGATTTCGACGCGATCGTCGAGGCCAACACCCTGGTCGCGGTCGACGACGAGCACGACCCCGACGGATCGAGCACCGCCTTCGAGCGGGCCCATGTCGCCTCCCTGCTGTCGCAGGCGCGCGAGGAGCTTCTGGGGCTCGACGAGGCGCTGGAACGGCTGGAGCAGGGTGACTACGGGCAGTGCGAGGTGTGCGGTGAGGCGATCCCCGTCGAGCGGCTGGAGGTACGGCCGGCGGCGCGTACCTGTGTGCGTTGCGCCACCGCCGGGCACCGCCCCCGCTGAGCGCGAGCTGAAGATGTCGAAGCAGTACGCCGTGAACGATGGAGGAGCCTCGTGCCGCTGACCTCGGAGCCACTGCGGAAGCTGGGCTTCCTGACGATCGGGTTGTTCGACGCCGCCGATCCCCGGCGGGGCCACGAGTCGACCCTGGAGATCATCGAGCTGGGCGAACGGCTCGGGTTCGACAGCGCGTGGGTGCGCCACCGGCACCTCCAGTACGGCATCTCCTCCCCCGTCGCCGTCCTCGCCGCCGCCTCGCAGCGCACGAGCCGTATCGAACTGGGCACCGCCGTCATCCCCCTCGGCTGGGAGAATCCGCTGCGGCTGGCCGAGGACCTGGCGACCGTCGACATCCTGTCCGGGGGCCGGCTCAACCCCGGCGTCAGCGTCGGCCCGCCCATGCACTACGACCAGGTCAAGGGCGCGCTCTACCCCGACACCGCCGAGGCCGAGGACTTCAGTTACGAGCGCGTACGGCGGCTGCTGGCGCACGTACGCGGTGAACCCGCCACCGGATCCGGGGGAGTCGAGGGCTTCGAGGTCTTCTCCGACCGCGTGCAGCCCCAAGCCGCCGGTCTGGGAAGCCGTATGTGGTACGGCGGCGCCGGCACACGGTCCGCGCGGTGGGCCGGTGAGCACGGGATGAACTTCCTGACCAGCAGCGTCGTCAAGGCGGAGGAGGGGCAGGAGGCCCCGGACTTCGCGACGATCCAGCTCTCGACCGTCCGCGCCTTCCGCGCCCACCACCCCGACGGCGACCGCGCCCGCGTCTCGCAGGGGCTCGTCGTCGTCCCGACGGACAACGCGACGGCGACGCAGCGCGCCAAGTACGAGGAGTACGCCCGCACGCGCCTGCCGCGTACGGCCACCCCTCAGGGCCCGGCCCGCCTGATGTTCGCGCCCGATCTCGTCGGCCCTTCCGCGGAGATCGCCGAACGCCTCCACGAACACGCGGCGTTCCGGGAGATCGACGAGGTCGCGTTCGCGCTGCCGTTCACCTTCGACCACGACGACTACGTCCAGATACTCACCGACATCGCCACCGGCCTCGGCCCGGCTCTGGGCTGGCGCGCACAGCCGGACAGCGCCCGGGGAGTGTGACCGGAAGGGGCCACCGGGTCCGTCCGGTGGCCGGTTCGTCCCCGGTCGCCGGTCGGGCTCCAATGATCCCGCCCGTCTCGACCCGGCGGCCCGGTGTGCGTACTCTCGATGACGTGGGCCCTTCCCAGTCGGCGCCGGTCCCGGCGCAACGGATTCTGACGCGGCGACGTCACATCGACCTCGCCCGTGTCTCCAGTGCCTTCTGTTGTCGCGCAGCCTGAGGGACGACTCCCCTGCGTGGCGCGCCACTTCGACCCACTTCGACCACCCGTAGATCGCGTCGTACGCCGCGACGGGTAGTCCGCACCACCCCTCTCCCCCGGCCGTGAGCGGCACGCCCTGCCTGGACCGTGCTCCGCCCTGCCCGCTTCCGCGCCCGCACGCCCGCACACCCCAGCTCCCGAACCGGCGCCGTCCGGCCCCCGCGCCGGGCCGGACACCCGCCGTCCACCCACCCGACCACGGAAGCGAGCACTCATGGCCACCGTTCTGTCCGTCTCGGGGAGCCCGTCCCCGACGTCACGCACCGCCCGTCTGCTGCGCCATCTCGACGCGGCACTGGTCGCCCAGGGCCACCGGGTCGTCCCCCTCGACGTCCGCACCCTTTCCGCCGAGGCCCTGCTGGGCGCCGACTTCGGCCACCCCGACATCAAGCGCGCGACCGAGCTGTTCGCGCGGGCCGACGGTGTCATCGTCGGCACGCCCGTCTACCAGGCCGCCTACTCCGGACTCCTGAAGTCGCTGCTCGACCTGCTGCCGCAGTACGCCCTCGCCGACAAGGTCGTCCTGCCGCTCGCCACCGGCGGCTCCGTCGCGCACGTCCTGGCCATCGACTACGCGCTCCGCCCGGTACTCACGGCGATGGGGGCGACGCATGTCGTGCCGGGCTGGTTCGTCCTGGACCGGCACATAGTCACCGCCCAGGACGGGTCGACAGAGATCGAGGAGAGCACGGCCGGGGCGCTGGACCAGGTGCTCGCGCAGTTCTCCGCGGCCCTCGGCGGCGGTGTGTTCCTCCGCGCGGCGAGTTGAGCCGCTCTCCCCGCCCCCCTCGCCGCCGTCTCTGGAGACCCCTGTGACCACCACCCCCGCCCATGTGATCGCCGACGACGCGGAGGCGCTGCGCACCGCGGCGGCCCTCGCCGACGAGTTCAGGCCCGGTGCCGCCGGGCGGGACGCCTCCCGCACCCTGCCGCGCGCCGAACTCGACCGGCTCTCGGCCACCGGCCTGCTGGCCGTCACCGTCCCGGCCGCGTACGGCGGCGCCGACGTGCGCGCCGAGACGCTGGCCGAGGTCTTCCGGCTGCTGGCGACCGCCGATCCGAGCCTCGCCCAGATCCCGCAGAGCCACTTCGCGTACGTCAACGTGCTCCGCCGCCAAGGGACCGACGAGCAGCGGAAGTTCTTCTTCGGCGAATTGCTCGCGGGCCGCCGTCTCGGCAACGCCCAGTCGGAGGCCGGCACCCGGCACATCCAGGACATCCGGACCCGCCTCGTGCCGCTCCCCGACGGGTCGTACCGGCTGGAGGGCGTCAAGCACTACGCCACCGGGGCCCTGTTCGCCCACTGGATCCCGGTGCTGGCCCGTGCCGCGAACGAGGACCTGCACGTCGCGTTCGTACCGCGCGACGCGCCGGGGCTGGAAGTGGTGGACGACTGGGACGGCATGGGGCAGCGCACCACCGCCGGCGGTACGGTCCGGCTCGACGCGGTCGCGGTGCCCGCCGACCGGGTGGTGCCGCATCATCTGACCTTCGAGGGCCCTCAACTGCACGGCGCGGTGGCCCAGTTGCTGCACGCGGCGATCGACGTCGGGATCGCGGGCGGCGCGCTGGCGGAGGCCGTCGAGTTCGTACGGACGAAGAGCCGGCCCTGGTTCGAGAGCGGGTTCGACCGGGCCGACGAAGACCCCCTGCTCGTCCAGCGGTTCGGTGAGCTGTCGATCCAACTGCGCGCCGCCGAGGCCCTGTTGTCGGCGGCGGGCCGGGCGGTGGACGCGGCGTCCGCCGACCTCACCGACGACAGCGCCGCCGAGGCGTCCGTCGCGGTGGCGGCGGTACGGGCCTTCGCCGCGGGCGTCGCCGTCGACACCGGCAGCGCCGTCTTCGAGGTCTCCGGCACCCGGTCCGCCCTGGACGCCCTCAACCTGAACCGGCACTGGCGCGACGCCCGCACCCACACCCTGCACGACCCGGCCCGCTGGAAGGTCCAGCACATCGGGCGATACGTCCTGAACGGCATCCGGCCACCGCGCCACGGCCTGCTCTGAGCCGGGCCGGCACCACCTCCGTACGCCCCCCGACCGACCGATCGGAGACCGACACCGATGAGCCTCACCTTCCACTGGTTCCTGCCCACCTACGGAGACAGCCGCAACGTCGTCGGCGGCGGGCACGGCGTGCCCGTCGGCGCGGCCGGGGGCCGGCGGCCGGCCACCCTCGGCTACCTCACCCAGATCGCCCGCGCGGCCGAGCAGTTGGGCTTCACCGGCGCGCTGACGCCCACCGGGGCCTGGTGCGAGGACGCCTGGCTCACCACGGCCATGCTCGCCCGCGAGACGGAACGGCTGAAGTTCCTGGTGGCCTTCCGCCCCGGCTTCGTCGCACCGACGCTGGCCGCCCAGATGGCGTCGACGTACCAGCGCCACACCGGGGGCCGACTGCTGCTCAACGTGGTCACCGGCGGCGAGAGCCATGAGCAGCGCGCGTACGGGGACTTCCTCGACAAGGACGCCCGCTACGCCCGTACCGGCGAATTCCTCGAAATCGTCCGGGAGTTGTGGCAGGGCAAGTCGGTGGACTTCGAAGGCGAGCACCTGCGGGTGGAGAACGCCGAGCTGACGCGGGTGCCCGACCCCGTGCCCGAGGTGTACTTCGGCGGCTCCTCGGTGGCGGCCGGGGAGGTCGCGGCCCGGCACAGCGACGTGTATCTGACATGGGGCGAGCCGCCCGCCCAGGTGGCCGAGAAGATCGCGTGGATCAGGCGGCTGGCCGAGGCCCGGGGCCGTACCGTGCGCTTCGGTATCCGGCTCCACGTCATCGCGCGGGACACCGCCGACGACGCGTGGGCCGAGACCCGGCGGCTGCTGGCCGGTTTCTCGCCGGAGGCCGTACAGGCGGTGCAGGCCGGGCTCGCCCGCAGCGAGTCGGAGGGCCAGCGGCGGATGCTCGCGCTGCACGGCGGCAGCGACGACGGCCTGGAGATCTCACCCAATCTCTGGGCCGGGATCGGGCTGGTCCGCGGGGGCGCCGGGACCGCGCTGGTCGGCAGCCACCGGGAGATCGCGGAACGCGTCACCGAGTACCACCGGCTGGGCATCGACGAGTTCATCCTCTCCGGGCATCCGCATGTCGAGGAGGCGTACTGGTTCGGGGAGGGCGTACTGCCGCTGCTGGCGGCCGACGGGCTGTGGACCCACCCGGCGGGG
>NZ_JARJHW010000013.1:0-72147 GCF_040560175.1 Streptomyces panacea | reverse complement strand
CAGGCCCCCGCGCCGGGCCCGCAGCACGAACAACGTGCCCAGCCCACACAGGGAGAGCGCGGTCAGGCCCAGCGTCAGCGCGCTGCTGCCGGTCGACGCGAGCGGCCCCGTACCGCCGCCGTCACCGCCCCCGCCGGAACCGCCCGAGCCGCCGGTGTCACCGCCGCCCGAACCCTCCGTCGAGCCGCCGGTCGCCCCGCCGTCGGCGCTCTGCGACTCGCTCGGACCGGGGTCGGGGCCGGGTGCCTCGCCGAGGCTGAAGACGAACTCGACGAGGTGGCCCTCCGCCTTGTCCTCGGTGAGGGTGAGGGTGTACGAACCGTCCGCGAGGGGGTCCGGCACCGTGAACTCGTAGTCGGGAACGGTGCCTTCGGCGTCGGCGGTGGCATCGGGGAAGGGCTCCTCGCTGCCCGTGAGCACGACCTTGACCTTGGCGTCCTTGGTGTAGCCGCGGGCGGTCACGAGGACGGTCTGCCCCGCGGTGAGTGTCGGGTTGACGTCCAGCGGTGTGCCGTCCTCGTCGGTGACGTCGAGGTCCGCGGGCTCGTCGGTCGGGTCGGGGTCCGGCGGGGGCGACGAACCGGCCTCGGTGATCGTGTAGTCGGCGGCCGGGGACTCGGACGGGTCGAACGCGGCCGGGTCGGCCGGGACGAACCTCGCGGTCAGCGAGTGCGCACCGGCGGTGAGCGCGGACGTCTTCAACTCGGCCGCGCCGGCGGCGACATCGACCGCGCCCAGCACGTCGGTGCCGTCGAGGAAGGCCACCTTGCCCGCCGCGTCACCGGGAGTGACAGCGGCCTTGAGCGTGACCTCGGCCCCGGCGGGCGCCGTGCTCGCGGGAGTCGCGGTCAGGCTCGTGGTGGTCGGCGTGGCGGCGGCGGCCTTGACGGCCCAGGAGTCGCCGGTGACCTGGATCTGGGTGGTGAAGTACTCGGGGCCGACGTTGCCCGCGTTACGGCAGAAGAGCCGGATCTCGTACGTTCCGTCGAACTGTCCTGAGGGAACCGCCGTCCCCAGCCGGGTCTCCAGCGCGGTCCCGGCGGGGATGTCGGCCGTTGTGGGGCCCTGGTCGTAGGGCGCGCCGACGCTCGTCCGGCCCAGCAGGAGCGTGCCGCCCTCCGGGCGGACCAGGGTCAGCTGAAGCTGCTCCGCGAAGTCCGTCGGGCAGGCCGCCTCGGTACTGACCTTCGGGAAGGTCGGGTTGTCGGCGATCTTGCCCGACGTCGTCGCGAACGTCAGCTCGCCGAGGTTCTCGGCCGCCCGCGCCTGAGGGGCGAGGCCGACGACGGCGGCCGCCGCTGCCAGCAGCAGCGAGCAGCAGAGCAGCAGGGCGGTGACGGCGGACGTGTCCGATCGTGTGTCTGGCAGTGCGGTGCTTCTCATGGTGGGTCGCCCCCCAATGGGACTGTCGGGTCGGTGGAGTCGGGCCTGGTCGGCGGAGTCGGCGGAGTCGGCGGTGGTGCGCGACGGCGTCTCCCGGTACCGGGGTACGCCGTGGGGCCGGGCACCCCTGGGGGGTGCCCGGCCGGTGCGCGGTCAGGTGATGGTGATCAGCTCTCACCCTTGGTGGTGGTGCTGCCGCAGGTGGCGATCGTTCCGAAGCCGTACTCCTGGATCACGGCGCTCTGCGCGCAGACCTTGGAGGACGTGCCGACGAACGTGGCGGCGATGGTGGCGTTGGTCAGCTTGGCGGTCGGGACGACGTTGTAGACGTCGCGGTTGAACGGGAAGGCGGTGTTCAGCGTGCCGTTGGCCAGCGTCGGCCCGACACCGTTCACCGAGCCGAGCACGGAGAAGCCGCGACGGTCGATGACGTCACCGGGCTGGTTGCCCTGCGCGATGTACTGGGCGATGGAGTACGGGGCGATGTCGCCGGCGCTGTTCAGGGCCTCGCCGTTGTGCTCCTGGACGGTGTCGTCGACACACGGACCGAAGGTGGCCTCGGTCAGGCCCAGCGAGGTCAGGAAGAAGGAGCGGGTGCCGGAGCCGGCCTGGGGCAGCAGCGGGGTGAGCGCGACGCCGTTCAGCGAGGTGGTGGCACAGGTGTAGACGGACTTGAGCTGAGCGGTCGTCAGCGCCTTGGGCAGCGCGCTGTTGCTGCGGACCGCGAAGGTCACCGCGTCCTTGCCGAACGGGATGAAGGTCAGGTCGGTCGTCGAGGTGTTGGCCACACCGCGCGAGGAGCGCGCGAAGTCGACGCAGCCGGTGTTGTTGTCGATCGCGTTGTTCAGCGCGGTGATGCCGGCCGAGGAGCCGTTGGGGCGCGGGATCACGCAGTTGGTCGCACGCGTCTTGATGGTCGTCGAACCGGTGGCGTTGTACGAGGCGATGAGGGTGCCACTGTCGATGGCGGTGCCCAGACCGTTCAGCACGTCCTGGGTGGTGTCGGAGCCGACGCCGGCGAGCACCCGGTAGTTACCGGTGCCGGGGTCGGCGGAGGCCGGTACCGCCAGGGCGCCGAGGGCGAGGGCGGTGGCGCCGACGAGGGCACCGATGCGTGCGCGGGACTTGACGTTCACTTCTGTTCTCCTCCGTCATTACGGATACGAGGAATGGACGCTCAAGCGACAACACTGAATCGCGAGACCGAAAAAGCGCGGAACGCGGTGGCGCAGAATTCCGAATTCTTGATTCACCGGCCCGTCGACCGGCCACCGATTACCTTTCCGTATTCGGTGGCGGCCGACCACCAACTGATAAAGTTGTTCAGGTTACGAGATGATTTCCTAGATGACTCCTGGAGAGCCCGGCCCCGATTTCCGGACGGAAAAGCGCAGCAGAATCGGGCCGGAAAGGGCCGCCAGGCCGCCCGCGACGAGCACGCCGAGCAGCACCCAGCGGATGATCCCGAGGACGGTGGAGGGGGTCAGCCCGCCGGACTCGGCCACGTTGCGCTTGTCCGGATCGGGCGGTGTCGCGGTCGCGTCGGGCGAAGCGTCCGCGTCCGGGCCGGTGGCCGGGTCGCCGCCGCCCGCGGCTCCGCCGGAGGTGCCGGCCCCGCCGTCGAGGCCGGCGGCGGATCCGCCGCCTTCGGTCCCCCCGGCCTGCCCCCCGGTGCCGCCGGCGCCGCCGGTGCCCGCGGAATCGCCCTCCTCCCCGGCCTCCTCGGCGTTCTGCAGACGGTCGGCCGCCGCCAGCGCCCGGGTGCGCAACGCCGCGGGCAGCGGGGCGTAGCCGGGCGGGAGTTGGCCCGGTGAGACACCGGGTGTCTGGCCGTCACCGACCGCGTACCGGACGAGGCCGGCGTAGTCCTTGCGGTCCGCCGCCGGGGTGTTGGTGAACCCGGCCGCGTACACGACCGAGGTCAGCGGGTAGGCGCTGCCCTTCGCCGCGCCGGGGTCGGTCCCGAGCACGCCCGGCACCGGGGAGTTCTTCATGGCCGCCACGCCCGCGAGCAGGGAACTCGTGGTGGGGGTGACGAACGTGCCGTCGGCGTTGCGCAGGGCGGCCGTCTGAAGGCCGTACCGCGCGGCCGACGCGGCGTCCACGAGCGCGAGGACCATCCGTTCACCGGGGAGCGGCGGGGTGTTGACCAGCTTGGCGGGCGAGCCGTTGCTGCCCGCGGCAGGCGTGGTGGTCTCCAGGTTGTTGCCGCGGCGGGTGCGCAGCGCACCGTCGTGCATGTCCTGGACGTACGGGGCGACATCGGTGGTCCCGTACTCCAGGGTCGCCCCGTCGATGGTCACCGTGGTCCGGGTCGGGTCCGCCTTGGGGAAGTCCGACACGGACTCGTCGGTGGCCAGGCCGATGTTCGCGAAGAACGGATTGACTTTCATGCCCCAGGGGTCGGCGCTGCCCGACAGGAATTCCTTCGCCTCACGGTCCGACCTGAGCCACTGCCAGGCCATTCGCGTGGTGTCCGTGTTCGCGAGCTGCACCATAAGACTCATGGGCGGCAGGGACGTCGGCCCCCAGTCCTTGAACTCAGGGTTTATCTCCTTGAATTCCGGGTCGTGGAAAAGACTCGGAGGATTGTCCTTGACGTGCTCGGGTATTTCCCGGCGGCTTCGTGTCACGTCCTTCTGGTACGAGGAGGTGAGAAGTTTGGCCAGCAGTCTGGGGGTGAGTTTCATCGACGTGAGCTGTCCGGCGTCCGGCAGCTCGACGAAGAAGCCGACCGCGAGGCCGCTCACCGCGACGGGCGCGTGGACCACGTCGGGCCCGTCCGACGGTGCCTCGACCGGATCGACGGTGAAGGCGAGTCCGGGCGCACCGGTGGCCGGACGGGAGATCGTGTCCCTGGCCCCGCCCTCACCGCTCTGGCTGAACGCGAACTTGGCGCCGCCGGGAGACGAGCAGACCGCGGGCTGCCAGGACGAGATGGCGTCGGTCAACAGCTCGGAGCCGATGGCCCGGCGCTCCGCCCGGTCGGCCGGACAGCTGTTGCCGACCGGCAGGAAGCCGAGCGGGACGACCATCCGCTGCGCCCAGTTGGAGGCGGTGAGCGGGGAGGACAGGAGCGGGGTGGCCGCGCCGCCGGCCGTTCCGTCGACGTCGTGGTCTCCGCGCGGCACGATCACCAGCCAGCAGGACCGTCCCTTGACGGTGCTCCCCTGTTTCACGGGAGCACCGCAGCCGAGCTGGTCGGCCTCCTGGTCGGTGTTCATGGGGAAGGTGAACTCGCCCGTGCCGTCCGCGTGGGTGATCGCGTACGGCTCCTCGTTGGTGTCGAGGTTCCCGAAGTAGGTCCAGTCGCGTGAACCGGTGGTCGGCGCGCCGCCGTTGGCGGGGCGGAACGGTACGTAACTCTCGCCCTGGCCGTTGCCGACGTACTCCGTCTCCGCCGGGTCGGGGGCCCCGTCGATCTGCCGCAGCGAGGTCCACCCGCCGCCGCTGCTCGTCACGCCGCTGCCGCCGAACTGGCACTGCTCGCGGCTGGGCCCGGCCGGGTCGTCGCCCCAGCACTGCATCAGCTGGAGGTAGTTGTGCCTGAAGCCGGTCTCGGTGGGGCTGGCGCCGGTCCAGGTGACGCGTACACCCTGCGCGCGCAGCTGCTCGGTCTGGTGGACGGTGACCTTGAGGGAGGAGAAGTCGTCGTACTTCCCCTTCTCGCCGGTCACCGTGACCGCGGAGCCGGCCGCCCGCGGGGAGTCCGCCGCCCGCTCCTGGCCCGCCGCCTGCGCCGGGGTGGTCGTGGCGGGCAGTGGGAGCAGCGCCACCACGAGGGCGGCGAGCAGCGCGGCGACGCCTGTCGTCAGCCGTATCCGTACAGACGTGAGCCCGCTCATCGGAAGCCTTCCTTGCGTCGGGTGCGC
This sequence comes from Streptomyces panacea, assembly GCF_040560175.1. NCBI lineage: Bacteria > Bacillati > Actinomycetota > Actinomycetes > Kitasatosporales > Streptomycetaceae > Streptomyces > Streptomyces panacea. Next base: position 66,892 of record NZ_JARJHW010000013.1, on the reverse strand, counting down.
GCGGCCAGGGCGCGGGCGGTGAGCGGCGGGCCGACGACCACGCCGAGCAGCAGGACGGCCGACAGGGCCATGAGTACGCCGCGCAGGCCGCCCGACTCACCGGCGGCGAGCGTGACCGGGTTGCCCACGACCGAGGAGTCCCCGGTGCCTTCGCCGCCGACCGGTTCGCCGGTGTCCGGGTCGATGACGCCGCCGGCCGCGCTGCCCGCCGTGTCGCCGGAGGCCCCGCCCGCACCGGTGGTGCCCGCGGTGGACGTGCCCGTCGTGCCGCCCGTCGCCGCGCCGCCCGTGGCGCCGCCGGGGCCGGCACCGGCGGTCGCGCCCGTACCCGCGCCACCGGTCCCGCCGCCCGAACCGCCGCCGGACGCACCGGGTTTGACGGGCGTCTTCTCCTTGGCGCCGGCCGTACCGTCCGCGCACTGCGTCGGTCCGCGCTTGTCGCACGCCTTCGGGTACGGGGCGTTCTTGGCGAGGGTGTTGGAACCGTCGGCGGAGAAGGTGGGATTGCGGCACTTCGCGATGTCGATGCTGCCGGTGGGGGCTCCGGGGATCTTGCGGACCTGTGTGAATCCGGCCTGGACGAGGTTCTTCGGCAGCGGCGAGTAGCCGAGTTCCTCGGCCTGTTGCTGGCCGTCGCAGAGGAAGTAGTTGGCGAACGTGCCGAGCGTCCTGCCCTTGGCGGTGGTGAAGGGCTGTTCGGTCCTGGTCGGCACGATCATGTAGCTGTAGCTGGAGAGTGTGTAGGTGCGGCGGTCGGGCGAGCGGTAGACCCCGTCGAGGATCTGGGTCAGATAGTCCGGCGAGTCGCGGTCCTCGTTGATACGGGCCTTCATCAGGGCCACGGCGACACTCGACGCGGTCGGTTCGACGTAGTAGCCGGCCGAGTTGAGCATCTTCGCCACCGGGAAGCCGGTCGTGATCGCGTACGAGTACTCGACGTAGGTGATCGCCCCTTCGGCGTGCCCCTGTTTGGTGAAGCCGGAGACGCCGAGCGAGCCGGACTTGGCGATGTGCGACGAGCCGGGCACGACGGGGAAGTACGAGGTCATCCCGCAGGGGGTGGACCGCCCGGCCCGGCCGCAGTAGTCGTTCCACAGACCGGCGTGCTGCTTGGACATCCAGGTGGTCAACTGGGCCGTCGTACCGGAGCCGTCGGAGCGCACCACCGGGATGACGCGGCGCGCGGGGAGATTGAGCCCGGGGTTGTCGGCCCGGATCTCCGGGGCGTTCCACATGGTGATCTTCCCGGTGAAGATCTTGGTGACGACCTCGCCGGACAGCCGCAGGTTGGTGACCTTCTTGCCACCGATCTTGAGGTTGTACATGAAGGCGGTGCCGCCCGCGACGATCGGCATGTAGGCGTAGCCGCGCTTGGGCGGCGCGTCCGTGGCCCCGGCCTCCGTCAGCCCGTACGGGATCTCGGAGACGGCGAAGTCGGCCGTGCCGTTCTTGAACTGCTCACGGCCGACCGAGGAGCCGAGCGCGGCGTAGTTGACGGTCATGCCGCTGTTGGAGGCGACGTTGCGGCGCCACTGGTCGAGCGCGTTGGAGCTCCAGGTGGAGCCCGCGCCGCTGATCTTGGTGTACGAGGCGGCCTCGGCGGCCGGCGCGTGGAAGGCGAGCAGCGCGCAGAGCAGGGCGGCTGCCGCCAGGGCGAGTCGGGAGACGGTGGCCGGTCTCACGGGGCACTCCTTCTGGGTGTACGGGGTGGACTCGGCTGCTTGGCAAGGGAGTTGGGGTCGGGCCGGCCGGGTTTGCCGGGACCTGGGCCGGGACCGCCGGCGCCGCCGGGACCGCCGGCTCGGGCAGCTCCGCCGGCTCGGGCGGCGAATCGCTCGGCGTCCTGCCGGGAGGCCCGTACCCGCCGGTGCTCCTGACGGCGCGTCAACTGCCCCGGCCCGCGCCCGCCGATGACGCGCGCCACGACGAACAGCAGCAGGACCAGGGCCATCAGCACCGCCGCCGTACCGAAACCGCGCGCGATCATGCTCGGTTCGGGTGACTTGACGAACTCGAAGGTGGCCAGCGGCAACGACACCTGCGGCCCCGAGAACGGGTCGACATTCGCCTCGGCGGTGAATCCGGCGGTGAGCAGCACCGGCGAGGTCTCGCCGACCCCGCGCGCGGTACCGAGGATCACGGAGGTCGTCAGACCGGAGCGGGCGGTCGGCAGCACCACGTGCCAGACGGTGCGCCAGCGCGACGTACCGAGCGCGTACGCCGCTTCGCGCAGATTCCCCGGCACCAGCCGGATCACCACGTCGGCCGCCCGGATGATGATCGGCAGCATCATCACGGCGAGCGCGAGGGACGCGGCGAACCCGGACCGGTCGAAGCCGAGCGCGAGGATGATCGTCGCGTAGATGAACAGGCCCGCGACGATCGAGGGCAGCGCGGTCATCGCCTCGACGACGGTCCGTACGAACCGGGCGAAGCGGCCGGGCACTTCGTTGAGGAAGACCGCGCAGAGCAGCCCGGTCGGCACGGTGATGGCGAGCGCGATGGCGATCTGCTCCAGGGTGCCGAGGATCGCGTGCAGGATGCCACCGGTCGTCAGCGGGTCGAGCGGCCCGGCCTCGGCCATGTCCTGGGTGAAGAAGTTCAGGTGCGGCAGCGCCTTGCGGCCCTCCCACAGCGTGTAGACGACGACGCAGGCGAGCGCGGTCACCATCACCAGGCCGAGGCTCTGTACGACGACGGCGGCGATCCGGTCGCGTACCGCGGGCCCGTCCTCGTCGAAGGAGACCAACAGGCCGTAGAGCAGCAGGAACAGGACGTAGGCGACGGTCAGGAAGCCGACGGATCCGCTGAACGGCAGCAGCCGGGTGAACAGCAGCCCGGTGAGGGACAGGGCGGCGGCAGCGGCGCCCAGCAGCGCGTACACGTCGGTGGCGCGCAGCCGGCTTCGCGAGCGCCGCCGCTCCCCCACGAGCTGCGGGCGCCCGCCCGGCGCGCGCCCGACCGGACCGGCGGGTCTCTCCGGCGCGATGGTCATCTGTGCTGTCCCCTCATCGACTCATCGACCCGCTCGGACCGATCACTTCACTCACTCGCCCCGGCCTCACTCACTCCGAACCCACTCCGACCTCACTCACTCACTCACTCACTCACTCCGAACTCATTCACTCGCCGCGCCGGAACGGCTGCGGGCGACGATCGACGACGCGGCGAAGTTGACGACGAGCGTCATCAGGAAGAGGGCGAAGCCCGCGGCCATCAGGGCCGACATGCCGAACTGGCTGGCCTCGCCGTAGCGCAGGGCGATCAGCGCGGCGACCGAACTGGCGCCGCTCTGCAGCACATGCCACTGGATCTCGAAGACCGGCGAGATGATCAGGTAGACCCCGATGGTCTCGCCCAGCGCGCGGCCGAGCCCGAGCATCGTGCCGCCGATCATGCCGCCCTTGCCGAACGGCAGGACGACGCTGGAGATCATGCCCCAGCGGGTGGCTCCGAGCGCGAACGCGCCCTCCCGTTCTCCGACCGGCGCCTGCGAGAACACCTCGCGCATCACGGAGCACGCGATCGGCGCGACCATCAGAGCGACGACCACGCCCGCTATGAGAGTTGACGACGTGTAGACGGTCTCCGGGGCGAGCGGGTCGGCCGGGTCGGCCCCGGCCACCCGGAAGATCGGGATCCAGCCCAGATAGGTGGCGATCCAGCGGGCGGTGGGCAGGATCTGGCCCTCGAAGAAGAACAGGCCCCACAGGCCGTAGACGACGGACGGCACGGCCGCCATCAGGTCGACGACACCGATCAGCGTCTGGCGCAGCCGGGGCGGGGCGTACTCCGAGATGTAGAGCGCCCCGCCGATCGCCAGCGGTACGGCGACGACGATCGCGACCACCGCGATCAGCACGGTCCCGACCAGCACGGCCGCGATCCCGAAGCGGCCGGCGTCCGGTTCCCACGCCTCGGTCGTCAGGAACGACCAACCCGCCCTGGACAGCGCCTGCCAGGCCCGGTACAGCAGGAACCCGCCGACCAGGAGCATGACGGCGAGCACCAGCCCGCCCCCGCCGCGGGCGACTCCCCGGAAGACGCGGTCGGGCAGGCCCGGGTCCGCGTACAGCCTCCGGGGCACGTCCGCTTCGGCCCCACTCGCTCTTCTCGTCACGCGGCCGACGCTCCCGGTGCGCGATTGACGCGCGCGCACCGAGATGTGAACGAGGTGTGCCCTAAGGGCAACTTCCCGTAACCTCCACCATCCCGGTCAGCAGGGCGCGGAACCGCTGCCCGGCCGCGCGGCAGGTCGAGTGCCGCTCGTAGGGACGCGCCGAGACGGCGACGACGCCGCCTTCGGCGTCACGTAATAACCACATCCAGCCGTTGCCTCCCGCGGTGTGCTGCACGGCGCCCGCGAGCTGCGCGCGCCCGCGGCACAGCGCCTCGAAGGCGCTGCGACAACTGCCGTACTCCCCGAACGGCCGCGCCGACACCGCGACCACGCGGCCGTTCTGCGCGACCACCCGCCAGCTGTACGCCCCGTCGGAGTCGACGTCGATACGGCAGCGGGCCCCGCCCGCGTCGGGTCTGTCGCCACCGTCCGCGCCGTCCGAACTATCAGCGCCGTTCCGGCCGTTGAGGCCGTCCGCGCCGTTGGTAACCGTCATGTCGAATCCACCCCCTGCCGCCCCATCGGAAAGCGGGGCGGCAGGCGCAACTTATTGAGACGGACGTGACAGCGGACGCCACAATCCCGACAACGCTGTCGGTCTTCACGCCGAAGTTGCCCTTAGGGCGCTCGCAGTACACCGGAAGCAAGCCCTTTCCCCGTGCCGGGCACGTGGATGGCCGAGTCACCTGTGTCGCAATTTCTACAGTGTTGTAGATTTTGATCAGTCCATACCATCGAGCACCAGGAGAAGATCGTGGGAGTTTCCCTCTCCAAAGGCGGCAACGTTTCGCTCAGCAAGGAGGCCCCGGGCCTGACGGCGGTGCTCATCGGCCTGGGCTGGGACGCGCGCAGCACGACCGGCGCGGACTTCGACCTCGACGCGAGCGCGCTGCTGGTCAACGCGGCCGGCAAGGTCCCCTCCGACCAGCACTTCATCTTCTACAACAACCTCAAGAGCCCCGACGGTTCGGTCGAGCACACCGGTGACAACCTCACCGGTGAGGGCGAGGGCGACGACGAGTCGCTGAAGGTCAACCTCGCCGGTGTCCCCGCCGACGTAGACAAGATCGTCTTCCCCGTCTCGATCCACGAGGCCGAGTCCCGCAGCCAGAGCTTCGGCCAGGTCCGCAACGCGTTCATCCGCGTGGTGAACCAGGACGGCGGCGCCGAACTGGCGCGCTACGACCTCACCGAGGACGCCTCCACCGAGACGGCGATGGTCTTCGGCGAGCTGTACCGCAACGGCGCGGAGTGGAAGTTCCGCGCGGTGGGCCAGGGTTACGCCTCCGGCCTCTCCGGCATCGCGACGGACTTCGGCGTCGGGGTCTGACCCGCACACCGCACCGCCGAACGACGGCGCCGTCGGCCCCGGGCCCAGCCGGCAGGCTCCCGGGGCCGACGTCTGTCAGGCGGACTTCAGCAGTTCGCGCAGCTCTGCGGTGTCGATGACGTAGCCGCCCCGGGACGGGAACACCTTCTCGACCAGGACGCGATGGACCTCGGGGTCGAGGTCGGCGCCCCCGTCGGACAGGATGTAGACGCGATAGTCGCGGTCGATGGCGTCCATGAACGTGGACAGGACGACGCCGCTGGTGCTGAGCCCGGAGAGGATCAGCGTGTCGATGCCGCGTGCGCCCAACTGCTCGTGCAGGTCGGTGGTGGAGCCCCCGCCGACGCGGATCTTACGTACGACGATGTCGCCCTCCTCGGGGGCGACGCGCTCGTCGATCCGGGTGAGGGCGTCCTCATGGTGCAGCCTCTTCGCGGCGGCGACGGCCGTGAAGTGCTTGTTGGTCTCGGGGACCGCCGCCCAGTCGTCCTCGGTGAAGCCGGCGCGCACGTGGCCGATGGTGCCGCCGACGGCGCGGACGTCGGCGATGGCCCCCTTGATCCGGTCTATCAGGGCATCGGGCTCGGGGGCGCGCGGGACGGTCCCGTTCTGGAAGTCCATCGCCAGCAGGGCGGTCCGCTCAGGGACGATCGCGGGCGGGGTGGTGGCGCTCATGCGGTGTTCTCCTCGGTGAATTCCCAGTGGTGGTCGGGGTGTTGAGGCTATCGGCCAGGCTTCCCCGGCGGTGCCCGCCGCCTCCCCCTACTGCCCCCAGGACCGCCCGGGAACAGCTGGGGATTGCCATTCCGGCATGGATATTTGCCGCGCGGGCCGGTGCCCGCGCATGGTGGCTCGGACTGCCCCCGAGGAGGGATCCGCATGGCCGACACCAAGCCCCCACGCGCCGACGCCGACGCCGACGAGAAGACCACTCTGCTCGGCTTTCTCGACCACCTGCGGAACGCGGTCGCGGGCAAGGCGACGGGAGTACCGGAACCACAGGTCCGCACCCCCGGGGTGGCCTCGGGCACCAGCGTCCTGGGGCTGGTCAAACACCTCACCGTCGTCGAACGGTTCTACTTCCTGGGCGAGGACACGGCCGACTGGGCCGCGAGCATGCGGCCCACGCCCCAGGAGACGGCGGAGCGGCTGCTCGCCGACTACCGGAACGCCATCGAGCGGGCCAACCGGGTGATCGGGGCCTGCCCGGACCTGAGCCTCCCCATCCCGCACCCCCCGCGCCCGGCCTCCGTACCGACGATGCGGTGGGTTCTCGTCCACATGATCGAGGAAACCGGACGTCACGCGGGTCACGCCGACATCCTCCGCGAACAGATCGACGGTTCCACCGGCCGCTGAGCCGCGCACGCGCCCGGTCGGTCGGTCGGCCGTCCGTCCGTCCGAGCCGGACATCTGTCGGACAGGTGGTCGGACGGCGGTCGGAAAGGCGGTCGGGCAGGTGGTCGCCTCAGTGCTGGATCAGGCCGCCGACCGGGACGTGCGCGACATGGCCGGTGGCCGGGAGGGTCCGCGCCAGGGCGAGGCCGATGTCGACCAGCGACGACCGGCGCAGACCGGCGACGTCGGGAATCGGAGTCCAGACCGACGCGGCGATTTCCCCGTTCGGCTCGGGCCGGAGTTGGCCGCCGGTGATGCGGACCTGATAGAAGACGCCGACGTTCTGGTGTTCCGGTCCGCCGGGGACGGTGCGTTCGGCCGCCGGGATGACCCTGGAGTCCACACCCAGCAGGCGTTCGACCACCGCGTCGCAGCCGGTCTCCTCGGCGACCTCCCGGATCACCGCGTCGAACGGATCCTCCGCGTGCTCCACCCTGCCTCCCGGCAGAGTCCAGTTGGCCCGGCCCTTCGGCGGCAGGTGACAGCCGAGCAGCACTCGCCCGTCCTCGATGCACACGGCGTACGCCGCCAGCCGCGAACTCATCCCCGCGCCTCCCCGTTCGATCGCCGCAAGGCGCGGACGGCGGATGGTGGAGTACGGACCCGCCGGGTGGACACGCTACCGGTATGACTGTTGCGCTCCAGAGGGTGAACTTCGGCCGGCCCTCTTCATCTGTGCCGTGAGCAGTCGGTATCAACGGCTCATGCGTACAAGCCGATTCACGAGATTCGCCGCCCGTGCGGCCGCCGTGGCGACGGTCGCCCTCGTGCTCCTGCCCGGAAGCGCCACGGCCGCCGGCACTCCTGCCGCTCCCCCGCGCGCCATGGCTCCTACCGCGGCGCGGGCCGCCGAGAACCCCGGTATCCGGTACACGACGAGCTTCCGCGACGCGGCCGTCTACGAACTGCGTGCCGCCGTCAGCGGGAAGTGCCTCGACATCCGCGGCGGCGGTCGCCCGCAGCCCGGAACGGCCATCCAGACCTTCGACTGCAAGAACGCGCTTCACCAGCGCTTCCACTTCCAGAGCCTGGGCAACGGCAACTTCACGCTCGGCGCCTTCGGCACCTACTGCCTCGGCCCGCAGGGCGGCAGCCCCACCCCCGGGGCCCCGGTCGTCCTGACCACCGGCTCCAGCTGCTCCACCTTCACCTGGAACCACCGCGGTACCCCGGAGCACCCGGACCGCTGGGCGATCGCCGAGGCGAGCACCGGGCAGTGCGTCCGGGACACAGGACGGCGTTCCCAGGCCGTGTTGGGCGCCTGCGGCAGCACCACGTCCCCGGGGCCCGAGGTCTGGGCCCCGCGGTTCGACGAGTACTGGAACTACGACCAGTTCTGAGGCCTGCGCCCGCTGAGCCGCGCGGCCCCCTTCACCCTCCCGTCGTTCGCGCGAGGGTGAAGGGGAAGCCGTCGCGGCCCGGCCTGTCCAGGACGTCGTCGTTCCCCCGTCGCGTGCGCCGCTCCGAGAAGTACGCCTGGGCCGAGGGGCCGTTCACCCGATCCAGGACCCGCGCGCCTGCCTCAGCGGCACCAGCGTGATCGCGACAGCTGCGACCGCACACGCCGCGCACAGCAGAGGAACGTCCGTGTTCCCGTGGACGATGAGCACCGCACCCGCCAGCGCGCCCAGGAACATGGCCACGGCCGTCAGGACCCGCACACCCGCCCTGGCCCCGCTGCCACCCCCCAGCCGGCCGTCCGCCGCGATACCGGTGACCGTCATCGTCAGAACCGTCGTGGTCAGATCGGGTACAGCCAGAGCTCTCACCACAGCGTTCTGCGCCCCCATGGCCACGGCGAGCAGCACGATCAGCGCCCACCGGACTCCCCCGGTGAGCGGCGAGTCCGCCACCCGGCTGATCACCCACGCCGCCAGGAGCAGCACGGTCTGCAGCACGGTGACCGACAACAGCAGCCTGCCGCGATGCCTCGGCCTCCGGTGAGCCAGCCTCCCCCCGACGACCGCACCGGCGCCGAACGCCGCCAACGCCAGAACGGACGCCACCACCGAGAATCCCGAAGCACCCGCCAGGGCGAACGCGAGAAAGACGATGTTGCCGGTCATGTTCGCCACGAAAACCCGGCCGAGAGCGAGATAGCTGAACGCGTCGACCAGACCGGTCACCACCGTCAGCACCAGCAGCAGGGGCGGCAACGGACCGTGCCGGCCGGCCAGGTCGGGTACCAGCACCTCCCGGATCTCGCGCGAAGTACGTCGCATCGACTGCGCCTTTCCCGATGCCGTCACTGACCGGCTTCAATCCGGCGGGTGGGGGCCGGGTGACGGCCGAGTCATGCCACCTGGAGCACTTCGCAGGGGCAGGGGCGGAATTCCAGGCCGAGTTCGTGGTCCACGGCCGTGCTCGTACGCGTGGCGGCTTCGCTGACCTTCTCCCAGGAGCCGTACTTCAAGTAGAGCTGGTCCGCTGTGGGGCCGAGGGGGTTGCCGTACTTCTTCTGGTTGCGTGCCTCCAGTTCCGCGACCTGTTCGCGGGTCATGCCGGCACGGACGACATCCTTGGCGTCGTTGCGCATCTGGACCAGGGTGCGGGCGATGGACTCCTCCGAGTGCCCTTCGGCCCGCATGGCGCACTCCTCGCGCTCCATGTCCTCAAGGAGGTCGTGGTAGCGGATCCGCTGATCGCGGGCGACCTCGCGCTCCTGCGGAGTCTCGCTCCGGATCAGGCACACGACCGGTTCCGCGCTGGTGCAGGGGCCGTGGTCGGGGGCCGCCTGGGAGACAGGCGCGACGACGACGGAGCCGCAGCTGACGGACGATCGGCAGGGGGGCGCCAAGTGCTGGGCCGCGGAGGCGGGCTGAAGGGGGAGGAAGGCGACCTGGGCGACCAGCAGCGCGGGAACCACGCGACCGGCCAGCGAACGCGGACTGAGTAGTGACATGCGCTCAAGGTTGAGGTGGACCACGATGACACCGAGGCATGGCGGGGCCGAAGTACCGCCATGCGGGGCCAACTCCACTCCGCGGAGTGAAGCGAAGCACGGGAGCGGGACTGCTGTGCGGGCGTCAGGTGGTCACGGGCCGGCCGGCTGCCAGGGAGGCGGAATCACGCGCGCGTCTCTCAGGTCCGACCACAGCTGGTCGGGGAGCGGGCGCGCGAGCAGGGTGGCCGACTCGTCGATCTCTTCCGGTGAGCGGGCTCCTACGACGACGGCGGTCACGGCGGGGTGTCCGAAGGGGAATTGCAGCGCGGCCGCCCTCGGAGGGACGCCGTGGCGTGCGCACACCTCACGGATGGTTCGCAGCCGGGCCGCCAACGCCGGCGCGAGGTTCTCCTGTCCGTGCGGCGCGCCGGGCCCGGCCTCGGGCTCGGGCTCGGCGAGCAGTCCGCCCTGGAGGACACCCGCGGCCAGGACCGCCACGCCGCGCTCTTGGCACAGGGGCAGCAGCTCGTCGAGGCCCGACTGGTCAAGAAGCGTCCATCGCCCGGCCAGCATCACGCAGTCGATGCCGGGGGCGGGGGCCTCACGCAGAAAACGCGCGGCGACGTCGGCGTGGTTCACACCGATCGACACGGCTCGGACGACACCGGCGCGACGCAGATCGTCCAGTGCGTGGTAGGCGTCGCCGACGGCGCGGAGGAAGTCCTGTTCGGGATCGTGGATGTGGAGTACGTCCACACTGTCCAGGCCCAGACGCTCCAGACTCTCCTTCAGCGAACGGACCACGCCCTTGCGGGAGTAGTCCAGGCGCGCTCCGAGGCCCGGGGGCGGATCGGCCCAGATCGGCTGGGTGTCCGGTCCACCCGGCTCGATGAGCCGCCCCACCTTGGTGCACAGCACGTACGTGTCGCGCGGTTCGTCGCGCAGGGCCGCGCCGGTACGGGTTTCGGAGAGCCCGTACCCGTAGACGGGCGCGGTGTCGAACAGCCGCACGCCGAGCTCCAGAGCGCGGCGGACCGTCGCCAGAGCCTGTTCCTGGGGCACGGACCGGAAGAGTCCCCCGATGGAGGCCAGCCCGAGACCGAGCCGGCTGACCGTCAGACCGGTCCGGCCCAGGGGAACCAAGTCCTCAGCACGCATGGAGCTCCCAACTGGTCGTCAATTGCCGCGTAGTTCACGCTGGCACATCCCACCGCGAGAGATCAACAGCGCCCCGCACCCGTACAACCCGCGTCTCGACCGCTGCTCGCGCGGACGACGAGCCGATGCGGAACGATACGTCCAGCGCCGGAACGGTGTCGCCCGGACTGGTAGACGCGGTCCGCGAGGCATGGCAGGGCCCGCTCCGCGATCCGTTCCTTGTCCGGCGCCACGGTGCCCAGTGCCGGGTTCGCGTACCGGCCGATGCCGCCGGAGGCACCCGCGCCGAGGGCCGCGGGTTTCATGTCGTCCATGGCTCCCGAGTACCCGTACGCGCCCGGGCGAACGTGCCCACCTCCCTCGGCGCGGCGCCTTTCCCCCCCCGGGGGGCTCGGAGCGGTGTACGCGAGCCGTCAGAGCGGTGTACGCAGGCTGGAGCGGCCATCGCGCCAGGCCGCGAGCGTTCGCTCGCCGACGAGGGCGTCGAGCAGATCGGTGGCCGCGACGCCGAAGGCCACGTCCGCCTCCAGCCACGGCTCGTCCTCCAGGAGCCCGCCGACGACATCGCGGCGCACCACCTGTTCGTGGACGGCGTCGGCCTCCACGTGCTCGGCGTAGAAGTGCACCGCCGCCGCCCCCGCGTCCGCCCGCCGCATCGCCCCGGCCAGCCGGCGGGAGGCGGGCGAGGAGGTGACCTCGACGGCGGCGAAGTGCCCGACCAGGGCGCCGCGCAGGGCGCGGTGCAGTCCGAACATCGACATCAGGTTGACGCTCGCCAGCGTCTCGGCCGTCGCGGCGCCCACGTACCGGCCGTACGTCGTGTCCAGACCGAGGTCCGCCATCAGCTCGGCGAAGAGCCGCGAGTGCATCCGGTCGGCCCGGCCCCCGCCGTACTCGTCGAACTCCACCGCGACCATCGCAGCCTTGGCCCTGCCCCGCAGCCGCGGGATCACCCAGGCGTGCGGATCTGCCTCCTTGAGGTGATAGAGCGAACGCTGGGCGGCGTACTCGCGCAGCTGCCACAACTCCCCCTCGTCCCGGAGGAAATGGGAAAGCCCCGTGCCGTGGACCGGCTCGACGAGAATCCCGTCGAACGCCTCGTCGGCTCCGTGCGGGCGGTCTTCGGTGTCTCTGCGGAGCGCGTCGAGGAAGCGGCGTTCCAGAGCCGCCCGCAGCCCCAGCAGCGCCGGGTGCCACTCCCAGGCGGGGTCGACGCCCCGGAACCCGCGGTAGTGCAGTTCGTAACAGAGGTAGAGCGCCAGATGCAGATCCTCGCCGTACGGATCGGTCCGGTCGGCCACGCCGTCCGACGGCAGGGCGCTCTCCCGTTCGGGGCGCCCGCGCAGCGCGCGGAGGACCCCGTCGCTGAGTTCGCCGCGGCCCGCGGGCGGGACGGGCTCGCTCCGCCTCGGACCGGTCGGCTCCGCCGGCTTCACCCGTGGGCCTCCTCACCGGCGTCGCCGACGTCTGTGGCGTCACCCGTATCGTGCGCGCGGCCCGGACCGGTCCCGGCCGTCCCGGAGCCCGTGGCCCTGCGACGGTGGCTGGTGTCGCACCAGGGATACGTCCGGCTTCGCCGGCAGGCGCACAGGGCCACGGTGAACCGGTCCGAACGCACCGTGCTCCCGTCGTCCAGAGTCACCTCGACCGGCCCCTCGACCAGGAACGGCCCCTCCCGTGTCGGGGTGATGCGGCAGGGCCTGTCACTCGGCGCGTTCGGCACGGATGATCACCAGTTCTTCCTTGTCGTCGCCGGGCGCGATCAGACCGCGCTCCAGCAGCCACTTCCTCCGCGAGGCCAGGACGGGGCCGAAGGGCACCGAGCGGCGATCCGTCACCCCGGCCGGCAGACCCGCGCGCCCCAGCCGCTCCAGGGTCGCGGGTACCCCGCACAGCGCCGAGTGAACGAGGAGCAGTGCCCCACCGGGCCGGAGCAGGCCCGCCGCCCCGTCGCACAGCCGGTCGACGACCAGGCGTCCGTCGTGCCCCGCGTCCCACGCCCTGGCCGGGCCCCGGAGGGGCGGGCCGGCGTCCGGCGCGGGTACGTACGGCGGATTGCTGAGGATGAGCTGGAACCGCCTGCCGACAGCGGGGGCCAGGAGATCACCCCGGACGGCCTCGACCCGCAGCCCGGCGAGCGCCGCGTTCAGACGGGTGGCGAGAACGGCACGGCGGGTACGGTCCACGGCGGTCACCCGCGCGCCCCGCCGCGCCGCGGCCAGAGCGAGGAAGCCCGAACCCGTCCCGACGTCCAGAACCGCCGTTCCGGGACCGACCGACTCCCGCTCCAGCGCCTCTCTCAGCAGCAGCGTGTCCCCCTGCGGCCCGTAGACGCCGCGCGGCAGCATCACCAGGCCGCCCTGTTCGTACGTACTGATCCGACCGAGCATCGACTCACCTCGTCACTCTGCGGTTGCGCGGGGCCCTCGTCCGTCGCGGGTCACGCGTCCGGGTCGGCCTGGGGCCCGCCTGCCGGGCGCGGCTTTCCCGGTGCGTCCTGTCCGGCCCGTACGACCCATGGGGGGCCGGGCACGCGGAGGCGGCGGTCGGTCCGGCCGCGCAGTGCGGCGCGGGCGGCGTTGGCGCCCGGGGCGCCGTGCACACCGCCGCCGGGGTGGGCGGACGCCGAGGCGAGGTACAGGCCCTCGACCGGGGTCTCCGGCCGCCCGGCGCCGGGCGTCGGGCGGAACACCAGCTGCTGGTGCATGGCCGCCGTGCCGCCGTTGATGGCGCCGTCGCGCAGGTTGGCGTCCATCGCCTGAAGGGTGGGTGGCGCGAGGAGGCGGCGGGCCCTGATGCGGGAGCGGAAGCCCGGCGCCCGGCGTTCCACCTCGTTCTCCATACGGTCGGCCATGGCTTCCCGCTCGCGCCGGTCCCACGCCCCGGTCAGGCCGCCCTCCCCCGCGTCCGCCTTGATGCGGTGGGGGACGTGCGTATAGGCCCAGGCCGACTCGGTACCGGCCGGGGAGCGCGAGGCATCAGCCGTGGTCATCTGCCCGAAGAGGAGGAACGGGCGGTCCGGCACCTGTCCCGTGGCGAGCTGCGCGGCGAAGCGGGTGAGTCCGTCGACACCGTCGGCCAGATGGACCGTGCCCGCCGTCGCGGCCTCCGGCGCCGTCCAGGGCACCGGTCCGCTCAGCGCCCAGTCGACCTTGAAGGTCGCGAAGTCCCACTGGAACCGGCGCAGATCGTCCAGCACCCGGCCGGGCAGGTGCGCCGCGTCGACCAGATCGCCGTACAAGGCCGGTGCCGACACGTCGGCGAGCACGGCGCGGGACGCCGGTACGCTCTCGCCCCCGGCCGTGCGTACGCCGACGGCCCGGCCGCCGCGTACGACGACCTCCGTCACCCGCTCTCCGCACCTGACCTCCCCGCCGCGCCGCGCCAGCCGCCGCACCAGGGCCTGGGTGAGCGCGCCGGCGCCGCCGACGGGCACCGGAAAACCGTAGGTCTGCCCGAGCATGGACATCAGCCAGCCGTAGCCCCCGCTGCCCGCCGCCTCGGGGCCGAGGTCCGCGTGCAGCGCGTTGCCCGCGAGCAGCAGCCTGCCGCCCTCGCCGCGGAACTCCTCCTCCCCCAGGCGCCGGACCGGAAGCACCAGGCGCCGGGCCTGTCGCAGCCCGCCGGCGCCCCGGAGCCGGGCGGCGAGGCGGACCCCGGCGCGTACCGGCGGGAAGGGGGTGAAGAGGGCGCGGAGGATGTCGGGGCCCAGCCGGTTCCAGGTGGCGCAGAGGTCGAGCCAGGCCGCCCCGTCGCCCGCCGCGAACGTGTCCAGGTTCGCGGCCGTGTCCGCCGCCCCGCGTGCGAGGACCGCGCACCGGCCGTCGGGGAGCGGATGCGCCAGGACACGCGGCGCGTGCTCCCAGCCGAGTCCTTCCTGCTGGAGCTCAAGGTCCGCGAGGATCGGGGAGGCGGCGGCGAGCGGGTAGAAGGAGCTGAAGAGGTCGCTCACGTAGTCGGGATGGACGCCCCGGTCGCTGCGGACGGCCCCGCCCGGCTCCGGTTGCGCCTCAAGGACCTCCACGCTCCACCCGGCGTCGGCGAGCAGATTCGCCGCGACGAGACCGTTGGGTCCCGCGCCGATCACCACCGCGTCCGGCATGGCAGCCTCCTGGTGTTCTCGTCGGGCCCGTTTCACGGCTGTGCCGGGGCGACCGCACGGGCACACGCCCGCGCGGTCGGTTCAGACCCCCGCGCGCGTGTGGGCCGGGGCGTTCTCCACCACTTCCGCCAGACGGGCGAGCATGCTGCGGTGACGGAGCTGGATCAGCGCGTCCACGGCCGTGTTGTGCAGCAGCCCGCCCGGTCCGCGCAGCGGGTGTTCGTCGATGATGACCAGCGCGTACTCGCCCCAGGGCCGGACCTCGACGGCGATCCGCGCGGTGCCGAGCCGGCCGCTGTCGGCCTCCATTTCCAGCACACCGGGCTCCTCGCACCGCCGGACGGTCGTGCTGCCCGAGGCCGACCACCGCCCCAGCCGGATCGTGTACGTGATGCTCGATCCGACCTCCGGCCACGCCCCCTCCCCGGGCCGCGACTCGGACGTTCCGACCACCCAGTCGCCGTAGCGCGAACCGTCGGCGAGCACCGCCCAGACGTCCGCCACGGACCGTTCGATCAATCGATGTCGTACGGCCATCGGCCCTCCAGCCCTGGTCCACGCCCCCCGGGGTGGGCCGGCCACCAGGTTTTTGGCGAGCTCGGCCGCTTACTTCTCACTGTCGCAGCCGTTCGGGAAACCCGCCGCCTGTCGGATGCCGGAGCGGGTACGGCCACTCACGGACCGCGAGTCGCTGGTCACGGGCGGCGACTCGGGCGTCGGGCGGGCCGTCGCGCCGGCCAACGCCCGCGAAGGCGCGGACGTGCGGCGTAGGGCGCGTCTCAGTCCCGGCGTTCGCGCTCCTGTTCGAGCAGCGCATCGAGGTCACTGAGCCGGTCAAGTCCCCGCACCGCCCGCGTCATCCGCGCGTTGCGTTCGAACCGGTCACGGTGGCGGTGCAGGAGATTCCAGTATCCGGCGGTGAAGGGGCAGGCGTCCTCGCCGACCCGTACGGACGGCTTGTACCGGCACGGGCCGCAGAGGTCGCTCATCCGGTCGATGTAGGCGCCTCCGGACGTGTACGGCTTGGTGGTCATGCGGCCCCCGTCGGCGTACTGCGACATCCCCACCACGTTGGGGACCATGACCCAGTCGTAGCCGTCGACGAAGCTGCGGTGGAACCAGTCGGTGACCGCCTCGGGCTGCCAACCGCGTTGCAGGGCGAAACTGCCCAGGATCATCAGGCGGGGAATGTGGTGGGTCCACCCCGTCTGGCCGACCTGTCTCAGGGTGTGGGAAAGGCAGTTCGCCTCGGTGCCGTCCGGGGAGAGCCGGGTGAAATAGTCGGGCAGTGGCTTGTGGTGGCCCAGAGCGTTGCTCGCGCGGTACCGCTCCTCGAAGTACCAGTAGACGTGCCAGACGAACTCACGCCACCCGGCGATCTGCCGCACGAAACCCTCGGCGCTGTTGAGCGGTACGTCGCCCGACCGCCAGCGTTCCTCCGCCCGCTCGACGCATTCGGCGGGGTCCAGCAGGCCCAGGTTGAGCGATGTGGAGAGCAGGCTGTGGCTCATCGTCGCGTCCCCGGAGAGAACCGCGTCCTCGTACGTGCCGAACGTGGCCAGCCGGTGCTCCGTGAAGCGGCGAAGTGCGGCAAGCGCCTCCCGGCGGGTGGCAGGAAACCCGCGTGGTGCGTCCTCGCCGACGAACTCCACGTCGCCGTCGCGCGACCAGCGGTCGAGGTCGGACCGGACCTCCGCGTCGATGTCGCTCTCACGGGGCCGATAGGGCTTCGGAACGCCCAGGTCGGCGGCGCCGTGAGGCGGGGGCCGCCGGTTGTCGTGGTCCAGGTTCCACCGGCCGCCGGCGGGTCGGTCCCCCTCCATCAGCAGGTCGTGCGTCTGGCGGACCCACCGGTAGAAGTCCTCCTGGCGAAGGCGCTTCGCCCCACGGCCGTCCGCCCAGACCCTGAACTCCTCGTGCGTCACGAGGAAGCCGCGCGCCGGCAGAACACGCACCGAGGGCAACGCGTCCACGAAGGCGCGGGCCTTGTGGGACGTGGGGTGGTGCACCGTCACCCTGGCGTCCCCCACCGCCTCGCGCAGCCCCTGACGGTAGGTGTCCGCCTTGACGTACCGCACCCGCTCACCGAGTTCGGCGGCCCGGTGGCGCATCGCCGAAAGGACCAGGTGCGCCTTGGCACGGTGGAACCGCCGCCGCCGGAAGACACTCCTGGACTCGATCATCAGCAGCGGCGCGTCCCGGTGGGGGCCGCCCCGTGCCGGATCGATGAAATGGGGGCCGAGCTGGTCTCCGAACAGCCAGTGGGTGGTGCCGGACTCTTCATCGGTCATCTCGGCGCTCCCTGGACGGCCCGGTGGCCGGTCGCCTCGACGCGAGGCGCGGCGGCTTCCTTCAGGCATCAAAGCGCACGCCGACGCGGGCCGCGCCCGGCATACGCCAGGTGCCGGACTTCTCGCGGAGCCCGCCCGCGGCCGAGGGACGATTGCGGCGACGGAGACGCCGCATGACACTTGAGAGTGCGGGGCCACGCCCAGTGAGGATGTGTCGTATGCGCGAGAGCGACAACGGCCAGGAAGACTACGACGACGAGAAATTCGAAGCAGAAGACTCAGAAGACGCAGAAGATGCGCAGGACGCGCAGGACGCGGAAGTCGTCTCCGCGGAATCGGACGAATACGCCGAGGGCGACGTGGTCGACCAAGGGCCACCGGATGTGTATCTGGATGTTCCGGTGCTCAATATCGATGAGATTCAGCTGGATGTGAAGGATCTGCGGGCCCATGTGTCCCTCCAGGCGGAAGTACTCGATCTCCTCAAGCTGAATGTCGGAGCGGACGTCACGCTCGGTTCGGTGGAACTCGATATCAAGGGTGTTGAGGCGCGGGCACAGCTGAAGGTCCGCCTCCATAATGTCGCGACCATTGTCAACCGCGTATTGACGACGATCGACAACCACCCGGAGATCCTGGAGCAGCTGACCAGTGGCCTTGGGGAGGCGGTCGAGGAGGTCGGTACGGGCGCCGGGGGCGCCGTCAAGGAGATCGGCCGGGGCACGGGAGACGCCGCGGAGAGCGTGGGCCGGGGCGCCGGGGCCGCTGTGGAGGATGTCGGGCACGGTGCCGGGGAAGCCGTCGAGGACGTCGGCGAAGGCGCCGGTGAGGCTGTGGAAGAAGTCGGCGAAGGCGCCGGGAAGAGCGCCGAGGCCGTGGGGAAGGGGGCCGGCGATGCCGTCGAAGGTGTTGGTCAGGATGCCGGTGAGCGGGTCGGCGAGACGGTCGCCGGTGCCGGGCGTGATGTGGGGGACGCTGCCGGGAGCGCGGGACGGAAGGGGGCCCGCGAAGTCGACGAAGCAGGCGAGGCCGCGACGTCGGACGACGGCGCGGCATCGGACCGGACGGGTAAGGCCGCGAAAGCACGCAGGCGTCCCCGGAAATCCGTGGCGGACAGCCGTTCGGGAGGGCGCGGCGCTCCGGCGGCGAAGAGCGGCCGGGACGACAGGACGGCACGGCGCCGCGACGCGTACAAGCGCTGATTCTCCCCGGATCTCGGCGGCGGCGACCCCTTGATTCGCAGAGCCGCAGAGCCGCAGAGCGATATGCGCTCACGCGTACGCATCCGCGCTTTCGCGCTTTCGCGCTTTCGGAGAAGCTTCACCCGAATGGCATTACGCCCATGCGCGGAGCACAGTGGGTAAGGGGCGCAGCCGCCCGAGAAAAACATCTCCCGACTGTGACATCTCTCCTCCGCTTCTTCTCCCGGAGAACAGCGAAGGGGTCTCCGCGGTAGCTCTCTCTTCAGAAAGATGGGGTCGGTCATGACAGTGAACGAAGCGACATCAACAGCGAAGTCGAACGGCCACCACCACCATCACCACGGCGACGTCAAGGGAAAGACGACGATCGCGGACTCGGTGGTCGCCTCCATAGCCGGTATCGCGACCCGTGACGCCTCCGGGGTGTACGCGATGGGCGGCGGTATTTCACGGACGCTGGGAGCCGCCAGGGACAAGATGGGCCGTTCCGACGATGTCTCGCGCGGTGTACGGGTGGAGGTCGGCGAGAAGGAGGCCGCCGTCGACCTGAGCGTGGTGGTGGAGTACGGGTATCCGATCACCCGGACCACCGACGACATCCGGTCGGGCGTCTCCGACACGGTCGGGAGCATGACCGGACTCGACGTCGTCGAGGTCAACATCGACGTCCTGGACGTGCACGTACCGGGGTCGGACGACGACGACAGCGGTGAATCGCCCCGTACCAGGTGACAGTGCCGCTTCGGCGCGGCGACGGAACGGAATGCGGGGAGCGGTTCAGCGAGCGGGGCATACAGGCCGTGCGTGGCGCGCGGTCGGCGGTCGGCGGTCGGCGACCGTGACACGGGATCGCCGGGCCGATGTGATCGGACTCGCCCGCCTTCATCGATAACGTGATCGCTCAGACATCGGGCACCGAGGCCAAATAGGCTGCTGGTACAGCGGGTTGGTCACACCCCGGGCCTGAATCCAGGTCACTGAGCGAGAAAGCGGGAGATGGCGATGAAGGTAGCGGTGGACAGGGCGGTGTGCTGCGGTGCGGGCCAGTGCGGGGCGATCGCGCCGGGAGTGTTCGACGAGGACGACAACGACGGTCTCGTCATCCTGCTCACCGAATCCCCCGCGCCCGAGCACCACGACAATGTCCGCGAAGCCGTGGCCTCCTGCCCGGCCGCCGCGATCGAGATCACCGAGTGACGGGCACGAGAGCCCCGGTCGCCCCGTAAGGCCCGGCGGTTGTCCCGGTCAGGGGGAACCGGGGTCCCAGGCCGCGGAGAGCGTCGCTGGTTCGGTGAAGAACAGGCCGCGTTCCCCAGGGATTGCCGTCCTCGGAGACGGCAATCGGCAGGCTGGGGAATCGGGTGAAGAGGGCCTGGTAGGCGGCCTGGAGGAAAATCCGGGAGAGCGAGGCGCCCGGGCAGGAGTGAGGGCCGGCACCGAAAGTCGCGGTGCCGTCCGTGCGGCGGTGGATGTTGAACTCGGCGGGGTCGCGGCAGTGCGCCGGGTCCCAGGCCGCACCCAGCATCGGGGGGCACACGCCGTTGGCGATCGCGTCGAGGAGCCGGTCCGCGTGCCGCCGCACCATCGGCCGGTACGTCTCCAAGCCGCCCCGGGTGCAGAAGCGGCTGATCACGTGCCGCCGCACCCGGGTGCGGTCGGGCGGGTCCAGGTTGAAGTCGTACCGCTGTCGCCGGAGGAGTCCGGACCGCGCGCCCTCTTGACGGCCGCTCGTCTCATGGTGATTAGTTGAGAGCGCTCTCTGTCGTGGACATGATCAGGAGGAACCTGATGTCCCCTGCGCGATGGCTCGCCGCTCTCGTTTCCCTCGGACTCGTCGGCACACTCGTCCTCGGGCAAGTGACCGCCGCCGGACCCGCGGAAGCCGCCACCTCGGTGACGGACGACCGACCGTCCACACTGGGCCGCCCCCTCGTCGGCGGCGCCGACCCCAGCGTCATCAAGGTCGGCGACCTCTACGTCTCCGCCAAGTCCGTGGACGGCGGCATCGCGGTGCGGTCCGCGTCCACCCTGGAGGAGGTGGCCACCGCTCCCAAGCACCAGGTGTGGCGGGACACCGGCAACCTCGGCGAGGTCTGGGCCCCGGAGATCGTGCACCACGACGGTCAGTACCGCATCTACTTCGCCGCCGGCACCGGTGCGGCCCACCGGATGTACCACATCAGCTCGGCCGGCCCGGACACCGGCTACTCCGGCGCCACCAAGGTCGCCCTGCCGGACGACAAGTGGGCCATCGACGGGGTGCCGTTCACCTTCGGCGGCCAGCGCTGGTTCGTGTGGTCCGGCTGGTCCGGCGACACCAACGTCGAGCAGAACCTGTACGTCGCCCGGATGAGCGGTCCCACCACGGCCACCGGCGGCCGCTACGTCATCTCGCAGCCGCGCGAGCCGTGGGAACGGGTCGTGGGCAACCCGTACATCAACGAGGCGCCGCAGCCGATCGTCGACCCCAGCGGGCAGTTGCACATCGTGTACTCCGCGAACGGCAGTTGGAGCAACCAGTACTGCATCGCCGATCTGCGGCTGAGGGCCGGTGGCGATCCGACGTACGTATGGGACTGGTACAAGAGCAACGGCTGCCTCTTCGGCTCGCACGCCTCCACCATGATGTCGGGCTGGGACCCCACGCTGAATGTCGACGGCCCCGGCCACCACACGTTCGTCCTGCCGCGCGGCGACGTCGCGGCCGGCCCGCCGTCGGGCAACCGGTTCCCGACCATGTTCCACGCGGTCGCCAAGGGCACGCCGTACTCGTGGGCCAACCGCTACTGGTACACGGGCACCGCCGTCTGGTGGGGCAACACCACGTACCGCCGGGCCAACGTCCCCGGCGCCACCAGCACCGTCGGGTACAGCCTCAAGTTCTTCGAATGAGAACCGTCCCCGGGCTCGTCGCGAGCGTCTCCGGACTTGTCGCAAGCGCCGCCGGGCTTGTCACGACCGCCGCCGCGAACCGTCGACGCACTGCCGCCGGCCACGCCTCTTGCTGACCGATGCCCCTCGCGAGGAGGAGTCCGCCCAAGTTCGACCCGCCCGCACTCTCCCGACGTCGCTTCCTCGGAGCGACAGGCGCGATCGGACTCACCGGAGCATTCGGGGCCGGGTCGACGGGCATCGCCCTGGCAGCGGACGCCGACAACGTCGTACCCGTCAACTGGCTGTCCCTGGGCTCCTACTCAGGGGCGGACGCCGCCGGAACCCGCGTGACAGCCGTCCTTGCCGGGAGTGCCCGTTACCTGATCGGGCCCTGGTACGCCGCCAACTACACCCGCTACCTTCCCGACGGCTACATCGACCTGAAGGGAACCGACGAGCGGGCTGTCCGGCTGCCCGCCATGGCCGCGGTCGCCGCCACCACGGCCTTGGTCACGGACACGTACGACCCCCGGGCCCTTTCGGCCGCGAACGCCACGATCCGAACCCACAACCTGATCCGGACCCTCGCCGCCCGGCACCGGGCCAACAACACCAACTCCGGGACCCGTTGGGGCGGTGGATGGCAGACCGCACTGTGGGCGTACTACACGGCGCTGGCAGGCTGGCTCTTCTGGGACCGGCTGGACAGCACCGAGCGCGGCCATCTCGTCGCCATGCTGGTGTGGGAAGCGGACCGGCTCACCACCGGTGGCGATGTCCACCTCATCGGCGCCGACGGTGATCAGCTGTACATGACCCGCCGCGACGGCACCGTCGTCACCCCCGGGGACAGCAAGGCGGAAGAGGACAACTGGAGCGCCGCCGCACTCTCCCTGGCCGCCTCGATGATGCCCAGCCACCCCAACACCGCCCGCTGGACGCGCCGCAACATCGAACTCCTGCTGGCCGCGGCAGCCAAACCGGCCGACCTCACCGGCGGCGAGACCATCAACGGCATCCGGCTGTCCTCCTGGCTGCGGGGGACGAACATCGCTGACGACGGAACACTGGAGAACCACGCACGGCTGCACCCGCTGTACATGGTGGCCTTCGACCAGAGCCTCTACCAGGGCTTCGTCTTCGGCCTGGCGAACCGGGCGGCGCCGCGGGCCGCGCTGCACAACATCGATCGGACGTACGCCGCGCTGGTGAACAAACCCTTCCCGCTGCCCGGCGGAGGCACCAGCCCGATCTACCGCGCGAACTCGGCGGAGATCTACTACCCCGAGGGCAACGACTGGGGTACGCACTTCCCCTTCTACTTCGGCAACTTCGACCTTCTGGTCTCCCTCACCGGGCAGGACCGGGACATCTCCCCGCCCGCCGCCGAATGGGAGCGGCTGCACAACAACGCACAGCTCTCCCTCATGTCCCGCTTCACCGACGGCCGAACCTACGGCGCCGCGGGCGAGAACACCTACTACGGGCGGGAGCACCGCATCGGCGCCATGGCGGGCCAGACGTACCTCACGCTGTTCCTGGCCCGCAATTCGACCGGCAACCGACTGCGCTGGACATGAGCCCGAGCCGGCCTCACTGCCGCCGGGGGCCCGTGGCACGCCGACTCCGCCCACGGCGAGCGTCACGCCATTCCCGTCGTTGATCATCGGTCGGCGTTCGAGTGCGTGTCGGCGGAGCACCGGGTCTACGTAATTCACGCCGACGCGAAGGGGCCCTCCGGCGCGGGACGGTGTCCCCATGAAACGACGCACAGCGCTGAAGGCCCTCGGATTCGGCATCGGGGGCCCGGTCCTCCTCGCCGGCGGTGGTTACGGTGTCTACTACGCCGCCGGGAAGCAGGACACGGTCGGCAAGGTCGCCTTCGACAAGGCCCTGTCGATCCCGCCGCTGGCGGAGTCCAAGATCAACACTTCGGGTGCCCGGGTCTTCACGCTCGGCATCCGGTCGGACAGGACCCGGTTCAAGGGCGGGTCGGCCACCCGTACCTGGGGCGTGAACGGTACGTACCTCGGTCCGACGATCCGCGCGCGGCGCGGCGAGCGGGTCGAGTTCGCCGTGGGCAACGGCCTGGATCAGGAGACCTCGCTCCACTGGCACGGGATGCACCTGCCCGCCGCCATGGACGGCGGACCGCACCAGGTCGTCCCGGCCGGAGAGACCTGGCGACCGCGGTGGACGATCGACCAGCCCGCCGCGACACTCTGGTACCACCCGCACGTACACGGTTCGACCGCCGACCACATGTACCGGGGCCTCGCGGGGCTGTTCATCATCGACGACGAGGGCACCGAGGCGTCGAAGCTGCCGTCCGAGTACGGCGTCGACGACATCCCGATGATCGTTCAGGACCGTGCGTTCGACGGGGACAACCAGTTCGAGACGCGGGTGCCGCTGGGCGGCTCGCTGGGCGTGATAGGCGAGGAGGTGCTCGTCAACGGCACGATCGGTCCGTACGTCGATGTGACGACCGAGCTCGTACGGCTGCGCCTGCTCAACGGCTCCAACGCCCGCCTGTACAACTTCGGGTTCTCCGACGACCGGACGTTCTCGCTCGTCGCCACCGACGGCGGCCTGCTCGCCAGACCGTGGAACGCCGAGCGCCTGTACCTCTCCACAGCCCCGTGGTGTTCGCACGTGGGGGTTCGGGACGTCGTGGATACGTGACGAGTACACAGCGGTCGGTACTTTCCGGCAGTCGCGGGGTCGCCGTCTCGACGAGACGCTCGACCTCCTGCACGCCTGGTGGACGCCGGCCCGGCACGGGGACCGCCCGTCTACCTCGGCGGCTGGTCGTGGCGGCAGATGGAGAGGGTCGGCCGTCGGGCCGACGGCTGTCTCGCCGTGGCCGGCTTCGCCGAGGACCGGTCAACCGCGCCAGTAGTACGGCAACGAGGGTTGCCCGCCCGTCAGGGGCGTACCAAGGCAGTGGTGCCGTGACGGCGGATCCTGCCGTCGCCCGGCGAGTGGATTCACATGATCACACCAGCACGTCCCATTCGCTGGTACGGCAGCAGGGCCCGGACCGCGCGGCGCGGTCCGGGCCCTGCCCCGTGCGTTGCCGCCCTGCTGCGGCGGTGCGTCAGCTCTGGGCAGTGTCGTCGCCCGCCTGCGCGGCGCCCTCAGCTGCGCCTGCCTTCTCGCGCATCTTGCGCACCAGCTCCGCCTTCTGGTCGGCCGCGCCCTGGCGGTCGAGGTTGCGGTGCGGTCCGTTGTTCTGCCGTTCGGCGCGGGACAGCCTCTTGCGCTGGCCGCCACCCATGCCTACGGGGTTGTTGATGTTCTTGCTCACGGTCACGGGTTCTCCCGGGTAATGATTTGGAGTGATCTACGGATTCACGGGTGGGGGGACGGGCGGCGACGTCGAAGGACGTCAGCAGGGTCCCATCGCGCTCTCACTCGTAAATCAGCGTCTGGAAGAACATGCCAAAGACGTTACCCGGTTCCGTCGGCCCCGCACACCAATCTATTCGCCGCCCCGGCGTAGGCCGGGCCAAAGATCCGGACCATTCCCGGGCCAGCAGTCCCGGCAAGATCCCCACAGCTACCATATTCGCAGGTCAGCGAGCCACTTGCGCTGTACCACCCAGCAGACGAAGAACGCACTGGACGCTACGTACATGGCGCAGCAAGACTGCTTGGCACCACGATCGTCATGGCACCCCTGCCACGCCAGCGCAGACGACAGACGGTCCGACCAGCGGAGCGAAGTTCTGACGACCCATCAGAACGAGCTGACGAAACGCTACAGAGAGCGTCATCTCAGCGTCACGATATCGCCCGTAACGCCCACACCGCACATGACCCGAACCTGCAGCTCAGGCGTCCTGCTTCACCGGCTCCAGAATCGCCACGCACTCCACGTGGTGCCTCCGAACCTTCCACGCGCCACCTCCCTCAGCTCGTCATGTTCCTCGAGTCGACTGTCACGAGACTCACATTCCCGCAGAAATCATGCGATCTCGATATCGTGCTGAAGTGCGCTGAGACGTGGAGGTGTTCGTGCGTCGTCCAAGACAACGACGTGCAGACGGTCGCCAACCTGCGGGGCGGATGCGCCGGCACGCCCCAATAAGGGGGTTTCACTTGGTCAACTCGGCCCACAGCACCTGCGGGCCGAGCGAACTGCCACAACCGATGGTCTCTCGGCCTGGTGGGGGCGGCCCACGGCGGCGGCTCCGGCCCGCCTACGGCCTTGAAGTAGTCGGCGCCCGACGTCACGGTCCGGCCGAGGATCATCCGGTTCCACTCGCCGCAGAGGAACCGCGGCACCCAAGCGGTTCTCCCGGCCTCTCCGAGCAGTTGGCGGCCTTCGCGCTGGCCCAGTGTGTCGCGACGACGCGATGCTCCGGAAATACGGCCGACAGTCCAATTGACCTGCCGTTAAAGCCTGTCGGAGACCGTACCCTGGCCAACGCCCGACAACTCGTCAGAATGAAGGCGGCAGCCACCGCGCCGCCTGTTCACGATCGACCCGCTCGGCGTCCACGTACCACTTGCGCCGGTCCTTGTCCCAACGGGCACCCAGCAATCGCTTCGCCTCGTCCTTCTCCGCGAAGGGGACATTCAAATACAGCCTCTTTTCACCCTGCTTCTCACTTCCACTCGCCGAAGGCCCGGACGACCGAGGGTTCCACGCCGCCCCGTCTTTGCGCGCTCGCTCGATCACGCGTCCCACCCGCTCACAGGCGGCGGGATCCGTGAGCCGCATCATCAGATCGGTCGGGCCGGGGCTGGCCAGCAAGTTGAGAGATCCGTGCCACAGAGCGACATGATCCACGGGCGATCGCACTATGTCGCCGTGCCCGGCGTCACTCAGATCGGAAGCCCTCTCCCACTGGCTCAAGGATCGCCACTCACTCCACGTGGTGCGTCATCGAAAGATGCCGCAGAGCGCAAGGACGAAGAGTCCCAGTCCAGGCCGGATTCGCCGCATCAAGAACAGATCTCGCGGTCCAAACGTCAAACGAGTGTCCATGCCCCGTGCCTGTGAATGCATCGGCGAGGGCGTGGGGCCGTAAGGGCAGCGGGCAAGGACCACAGCCGCCAGCGTCACGACTCCGCCCCTCGGCGCCAGCAGAAACTTCTTGCTGGCGCCGCTCAGCCACTCCTGGTTTCCAGCGGAACCCGGTCGCACAGGGAGCTTGGCGAGAGCCGAGCCGCCTCGGAACAGGAAACCGTTGCTCAGCACCGAGGTCCTGGATCCGGGGATCGATCACGCTCGACCGCAATCCCCATGGGCATCCAGCGGCACGAACACCGCCGAACGCCGGCCCTCACCCAGTAACAGCGAACTCGCGCCGAGCCATCACCATCGGATGGCACTCCCGTACCACGGCAGTCATCAGCACCGACGCCCCACCCGAAGACACCCCGAACCAGCCCCGTCCACCAAGTCCGCGATCCTCCGACGCCGCCCAGGAATTCCGCTACACCATCCCGGATTTCGAGCACCTGCCGAATACCGACACGACCCGCCCATCAAGAACAAGAAAAGGAGGGATGCAATGTCGGCGAGCAACGAGTCTCCCCCCGTTGCCAGGGACACTGCTCGCCGGCTTCCTTGCCACGGCTGCCACACCAATGGTCCAGCGGGACCATAGGTCAGAAAAGCCACAGCAAGCCCAACTCGCCCGCAGCGCGGACGTGCCGGACGCGCCTCGGACCGGGCCGAGATGGCAGCCACTATTCGGAGTCGGGGTGCATCTGTACCCACCGGCCGTCGATGAACTTCATCTCCACGCCGTAGTACGGCTGGGGTGGGGGCACCACCGGTCGATTGCTGCGGTGTGGCGCTTTCGGCGGCTCGGGGCGGTCGGCGGGCCGCGCCTTCACAGCCCCCGGCTTCTTCTTGGCGTCGCGCTTCCGCGACGCCTCGATCCTCTTGAGGAGTTCGGCGCGACTGATGTCTTGCGGCGCCCGGGTGAGGCCGGGCAGAGCCGCCGATCGGTTCGGCGAGCGGTCCGTGGCCGGCACACAAGCACGGTGCGCCGGCCTTCCCCCTGTGACGAGGACCAGCTTCTTCCTGCCCACCAACTGGTGGCATACCGCACAGCGCTTGAGCGCGGGCTTGGACCTGAACGCGTCGGACATAATCCCCCCGGATTGTGCTCCCTTGGCGAGACAACAGAATAGGCGCACCGACGGCAACCCGGGAGGGTTCGGGTGAAACCACCACCTCTCCGTGCCGGGTGTCGTCGTTGCCAACCGGCTCAGCAGGAAGGCCCGAGGATGACCGTTGGTAGGCCCGTACCGGGCAACTCACCGCCCAGAGCACTGGTGTTGGACCAGTTGGCACCGGCCTCGGTCCAGGGTGCCGGTGGCCCGGTAGGCGCCGATGGTCACGTCGGCGGCGTTGGTGGTGTGCGACTGGTCGAAGTACATGCCCAGGCGGGCCGAGTCGACCTTGACTCCTGCCGGGATCTCCGTCAGCGGGAACTGCACCAGGGAACGGGCGAGACCCAGGTCGGTCTTGCCCGCCGACAGCTTCCAGGTGGTGTTGAAGTTGGTGGTCGGCTGGTCCGAGAGAACCATGGTGTCCTTCGAACCGGCCGCGTCCGGGGTGACGGTGATCGTCGGGTCGATCACGACCGGGTACTGCCGGTTCACCGGTCCGTCGGGGCGTTCGACCAGGACGATGTTCTTCTTGACCTGGCCCGGTTCGACGACGTATTCGAGGTCCGCGCCCTCGACGGCGTCCAGGTAGGTGACCTTGGCGCCCCGCTTCGTGGGCTTGAGGGCCTTGCCGCCTAGAGGTGTTGCGGGGAGCAGGCCGAGAGTGACGGACTCTCCGCCCTCACCCTCGATCCGCACCAACTCGCCCGGCGTGGGAACCGAGGTAGGTCCGGCCGAGGTTGGCGGTGTTGGCGTAGTCGAAGCCCTTCTGCGAAGTCTCCCGCACGGAGACGTCGATCGGCTTCCAGGTCTTGTCCTTCCCGTCCCGGTACGCGGTGGGTACCGCGATCAGTTCGGCCTCGACGCGACCGTCCGACAGTGCGAAGAACCGGGCACTCGCCACGATTCACCCGCTATGTCCGCCCGCTCGACCGCGTCAAATCTGATGGTGTATAACCGCCCAGTTCCCACCAGACGCATTCGCCCCTCGAAGGCGCACCGAACGAAAGCCGGCTCGCGCGTCAACGCGCGGGTCCGCACCCGATCGGGCCGGGAACCACCTGACACCGATGCGAGAGGGACGACGTATGACTGTCGACGGCTCTGTGAGACTGACCTATGTAGTGACATGGCGCGAGATATCTGACGGGCTGAAGATTCAGATGCGCCACAGCCCGGTCGGGCGCTGGCTCTTCCGCGTCCTGTGGGTACTGGTCGCACTGCTCAGCCTGCTGAGCACGGCCAACCTGTTGACCAGGGGTGTTGATGCCATGGGTTGGCCGGTGTGGAAGTTCCTTCTGACTGTCTGCCTCATCTTCATAGTCGTCCGCTGGCTGACAGCTCTCGCACTGCTCGCCTACGCCCGGCAATTGGGCGAACACCGCGTAACAATCGACGAGGACGGGATCAGTACCGTTTCCGAGCGGCATACGAATCAGACCAACTGGGGGTTCTACGGGCGCGGCGTCGAGGGCCGACGGGTATTCGTGCTGCTCACCCCGGACATCTGGGGAACCGGAGTGCTGATCCTCCCCAAACGCGGTCTGGGTGACCCGCAGGACTCCGAACAACTTCGGTCACTGATCACCAAGCATCTCGAAGCCGCGTGACCACAGCAAATATGACGAGGAGGAAGCACTGGTGGGCGGCGCGGTCATCCTGGCGCCGCCTCGCAGCTGCGGCCGGAGGCTCGGACTGATCGCTCTGGGCTGCGGCGTAGCTCCGGCGGAACAGGTCCAGGGCGGGCTCCAAGTCGGGCTCGGCACGCAGTTGCAGTCCCTTGAGGCAGACTACGACGCCTGTTTGCCGGTGCCCTGGGCGTTCTCCGAACTCCTGCCTCGCGAGGGGGAGGCCGCCGGGGGACTCTTCAACTGCCCCGGCGCATCCGTCCTGCCCGGCTTCTTGGGCGCCGGAGGAACGTCCTCTTCCGTACCGGACAACGTGGCGCAGTAGGCGTCCACGGCGCCCTCTCCGCCCGCGGCGTCGGCCAGTTGCTGGAACGCCGTACCCCGGTGCTTGCCATTGCCCCTGCTCCACGCGTGGCACAGCGCCGCATGACTCCGAGGTACCGGATCGTGCGCCGAGGCCGAGGCCGAGGCCGCCGGTGACGAGGTGTTCCGGCGCGTCGCCTCGGGTGTACCGCCAGGGGTACGCGGGGCGTCCCCGCCGGGCCGAGGCGTAAGACTCCCGACCGGGGCGTCGGCCGGCCGGGGCGGATCCGCGAGCACACCGGGAACGGCCGCCAGCGCCAGCCCGCCGAGCGCGACGGTGGCGAGGGCCGCCCCGAGCGCCGCCCTCCACGAGACAAGCGCGGCGAACCGGCGCCGGGCCGGGCGCCAGTCGTCGCGCCTTCGGCCACGCCGCGGTGCGACGCCTTCGGCCGCGCGGCCGGCCACCCGGAATGCCGTAAGCGCCCGCCCGACGCCCTCCGGCTCGACGTCGCCCCGAACGGCATCCGCGAGCGCCTCGATCTCGGGCGTGACGAGCGCCGCATCCGTCGCTTCCACCCTGCGTCTCATGTCTCATCCCTCAGCGTGCCCGACGCCGCGGGCGCCGTACTCTCCGCCCGGTTTCCCGAGGTCAACTGCTCGGCCAGCCGCTTCAACCCCCGATAGGCGGCCGTCCGTACCGCGCCCGCCCGCTTGCCCAACACCCGTGCCGTGGCGGGTCCGTCCAGCCCCACCACCACCCGCAACAGCACCGCCTCCGCCTGGTCCGGCGGCAACCCGACGATCTGTCCCAGCGCCCACTGCGTCGACATCGACTCCAGCGCCGAGTCCACCGTGTCCGCCCGCCCCGGCAGCTCCAGGACATCCACCTCGATGAGCGACGTCTGGGGTCTTCGCTTCTGCTTACGAAGGTGGTCCAGCGCCCGATGTCGCGCGATGGTCGCTGTCCAGCCACGAAATCCCGCGCCGTCGCCCCGAAAGCGCCTCAGGTCCCGGGCGATCTCCAACCAGGCATCCGAGGCGACATCCTCCGCGTCGTCCCCGACCAGCCCGCGCAGGTATCCGAGGAGCCCTGGATGCACGAGCCGATACGCCGTCGAGAAAGCGTCCTCGTCCCCCTGCTGAGCAAGCGACACGGCACTCCCCAGCTCCGCGTCGGACGCATGCGTACGACGTTGATCCCCGCCCCTACCCACACATGCCTCTTCGATCGTCCAGCGTTCTTCCCCCTCCTCACAGCGCTACGGCGCACAGAAACGTCACATCACCCGGAACTTTCGCTTCACCGCCCACCGCAGCCCCGAAGGTCAACTCATCGTGGAGCCTTCATCCGTACGCGGCCGTGCAGCAGGAAGTACATCTGCCGCACGGATTCCTCCGGCCCGGCCGCAAACCGTTTGGCCACCTTTCCGATCGGATTCCACACCCGCCCGTCGGGCATCCGAACGCCCACCAACTGCCCGAACAGCTCCCGCTGCCCCCTGTCGAAGTCCACCCACTCGGCACCGGCCCGCCGTACGAACACCTCACCCGCGTACGCCCCGAGCCAGAACAGCTCGCGTGCCACGCTCCCCTGCTCCGGCCCGGCGCGGCGCAGCCCATCGGTGATGCGATCCACCACACGCAGGCTCGCCACCGAGTAGTCCAGAGGCAACCGGTTCCGCACCGTCACCCTCCGGATGAACTCAGCCACCCCCACGCGCATCTCACCAGCCGACGGACGACGTATTCGTTCCCCACCCGAACTCACCGCGCCCCCCAATACTCGTTCGCTTCCGAGAGCCTCACGCGGACACCCGGCGGGGAACCCCGTTTCATTCCCTCCCCCGACCAAGCGAGACCGCGTCCTCAAACGTCACAGTGACAACCGGCATCGCGGCGGCCCCCGCACCCTTCTCGACCAGGAAGCGGATCCGGGTCTGGACGTCCATACGGGTGATGGCCCTCATCTCCCAGTCACGTGGTGGAGCCCACGCTGGAGGTCTTCGCCGTGATCAAGACCCGCGAGGGTGAACAACGCTCGTGATCAACACACCCAGCGCATGATCCTGGTCGGGTGGGTTGTCGCCGAGGGCACGATCTACGACTCGTACGACGGATTCTTGAAATGCCCTCGTGCTCATTTCGCTGCGGCGATACCAGGCTCCTGAAGTCACCTGGTCCTGTCCGCTCCAGGCATCCTGAAAGCGGTTGGAACCTACGAGTTGTCACACACCCGGTGGTCTACTGCCCGCGACCGGTTCGACCAGAAGACCGGAGGCTGTCAATCAACTCCGGCGCGTATCGCCGACGGACTGGGGACCCGTGTGTCGCATCTCCCGGGGGCTTACCCCAAAGCGCTGCCGGAATGCTGTACTGAGCGCGCTCGAAGAGGAGAATCCCGACGCGTACGCCAGCTCGGTGATCGTCATATGCCGGTACGTGGGTGCCCGCAGTCGGTCCCGCACCAACCGGAGTCGCTCCTCGCGGATCAGCTCGCGGGGAGTCGTCCCGGCATGCTGCAGGGCCAGCTGCACTTGGCGCAGTGACCAGCCCAACGCCTGTGCCATGGTGGCGCCGGTCACGTCGGGGTCGGTCGCTTGCTCGCGGATGTACCGGCGGACCACCCGCTCCACATCGGTCAGATGTCCCGGGGCGGTGGGGCGGTCGTCGCCTGCGGCAAGCATGCACAACAGCTCGACCAGCCGGTCCGTCACCGCGTCGAACTGACCGCTGGTGAGGGTGTCGCGCTCCTCGTGCAAACCGGTCAGCATGTCGCCCACCACCCGGCCCAGGCCGGAGGTCAGGTCGAGGCCGGTATAAATCCTCGTGGCCGCGCTGGTCCTGGTGATGACGTGGACCGGGCAGAACGCCGAGTGGTGGCTGCGGACCTGGCGAGGGCGTTCGCCGGGTCCGATCATGCTCGCGGGCCTGGCGGTGCCTGTGCTCGCGTACGCCTCCGTCCTGTACTGGTGGTGGTTCCTGGGCGAGGTCCTGACGGACGGCTGGCCGTTCACGTGCCGGGAGTCTGTGGTGGGCGCAGGTGCTGCTGTGGGTGTTGCCGTTGCTCGCTCTGATCGTCGGCTCCCGATCGGGAGGCGGATTGGGCGGCGGCTCGGGTGTGGAACGCCCGAGGTGGCTCACTCGTACGCTGTCGGGCTCGAGCGCGGAGTCGGCGTCGGCTCCGTACGGGCCGGGGCGGTTGCTGGCGGCCGGACTGGCAGGCGGGGTCGTCTGCTCGGCCGGGCTGGCCGTGGCGCTGGCCCGGCTGCGTACGGCGGACCTGGGAGCCGTGGGCGCGACGGGACCGCTCCGACTCGCGCAGGTCATGGGGCCCGTCCTGGTGATCTGCGCCGCGACGGCCCTCACTGCCGCCGTCGTCGCCGCCCTGACGGACTCGGGATGGCTGACGGCCGCTCTGGTGTCGGCGGGGATCACCGCGTTGCTGGGCGTGGGAGCCACGTACGCCATCTTGCGGGCGGACGCGGGCGCCGGGCCTGGCACGGTGTCGTGGTCCCTGTCGCGGGACGTCCATCTTCCCTACGCGGTGGGCCTGGGCACGCTGGTGGCGGGCGTGGCCGCCTTCGTGGGCCGTGGCGCCGGGCTGTTCCGGCGGTCGCTGATGACCGGACGCCGGGCCGGGGCGCGATCGGCGGCGCGGCTCGCGCCTGTCGAGGAGCAGCTGCTCCGTCCGGTGTGGCGGCGCGCTGTCCTCGTGGCGGCAATCGGAGCCGTCGTGGCCGGAGTCGGAGCCACGGCGCTCAGTGTGGATGTGTCCGAGTCGCGCGGACAGCCCTCCCGGCCGGCAGCACTGATGCTGGACCAGTCGGCGCCCGCGCCCTCGGCGGCGGTGTCCCGGCTGCAGCACCAGACGTGGGCGGCGGCAGGAGGGCTGGAACGGATCCAGGCGCTGCAAGCGGCGGAACGCGGATACAGCGCCGCCTTCACGGCCGGAGGCAGGTACACCACCGACGCCGAATTCCTCGAGGTGATGGACCGGATGAAGAGCACCTGTGGGGAGATGGACCGGGCGGCGCGGCGGGCGAACACGTACTTCAGCGTACCCAGCGCCGCGGGACAGCGAATGTGGGCGCGCGTGCTGGCCCGGCACCGGGCGATGGCCGGCACCTGCCGGTCCCTCGCCACGCGGCCGAGCGCCACGACAGCCAAGGCTGCGGGCACCGCCCGCCGGAACGCCATCGACTCGGTGGACGCGATGCTCTACTGGCTTGCCGAAAAGGGGGCGATCCGTCCGAAGTCATCGTGAATACCCCGGTGTTGATCCAAGCGACCCGACCCCACAAGAGGACGGACACATGACGACCACCCCCAACGTGTCGAGGCGACGCATCGCGGTCCTGCTGCTGAGCGGTGCGCTCACGCTGACCGCGTGCGGCGGAGGCGACGAAGACGGCGAAGGCAGTGACAAGGGCAGAGGCGCCACCATCTGCCTGAGCGACGAACGGGTGGACGGCGCTCGGTTCGTCGACCGGATCAGCTTCTCCGGGGGGACGGTCGTGCTCGACATCAAGGCGATGTCCAGGCAGGAGGTGGAGCGGTTCTCCACCGACTTCCGGTCGAAACTCCCTCAGATCCGCGACTCGGTGGACCCCCGGATCAAAGTAACCACCCAGATCCTGCGTGACTACAAGGGTGAATGCGCACCCACCGCCTGTGTCTTCACCGCGCGGGTGACCGTTACGTACCTCGGGTCCACCTCGGACCCGGACGCCTCCAAGGCCGTCCCGGTGACCTACTCGTGGGCCGTCGACCGGGACGGAACGCCGGTGGAGCTGGACCCGGAGTGCTCGGGGGTCCTCCTGATCAAGCCGGGCGACTCGGAGGACCTTTCGTGCACCGGGACCGGGCCGTCCGTCGGGCCCGGGGCGAGCCGGGGCCAGTACCACGGCGAGATCCTTACCTCCGACCGCGCACTCACCCCGAAGGAGTACGAGGACCTCGTACGTCTGGCCGCCGACAACAGCGAGAAGATCGCGGGGCTCCCTGATCCGCCGACACCCCGCTGACCGGCCCGCCGGCGCCCGTCATCGCCTTTACCCCCGAGGATCGAGGCCGATGACCGTTCCGGCAACCTCGACATCGTGGCGCCGCTCCTCGGAGTGGCGGCGGTCGTGGTCGGTGCGGCGCCGCTGTGACACCCGAGGCTTCGGACCGTCCGAACAGCGACAAGCCGCGGGCATCCGGTCGTCGGGCAGTATCCCCGCCAGTGCCTCACGGACAAGAGGCTCGACGTGCCTGACCTGCCCACCAGGTCGCCTGACACGCCATCAGGACAAGCGTCAAATGAGCGTCACGATGCCTCGGAGAGCGTCATTTCAGCGTCAAGATATCGCCCGCAACACCCACACCGCACATAGTGCGCACGCACGCAACCGCAGGTCAGGCGTCCTTCTTCACCGGCTCAAGGATCGCCACGCACTCCACGTGGTGCGTCATCGGAAAGATGTCGGCCTGAGCGAGTCACGGAAAAGACCAGGTCAGAGCAGCTTTTTCGGCTCGCCGCACAGCATGAGTGCGCCCCGAGCGTCAAACGAGCGTCAGGGTCGACAGCCCATCCCGCCTACTCGGGCCAGACCGAGCTGCCACGACCAGTTGCCCCAGCAGGCTCCGTCCCGCTCACTCCAGAGGCCAGCTGGCTCATCATGACCCGCGCCACTACTCCGGTCCCAGAATGGAGGCATGCCCTCCAGCCCACAACACCCCGCACCCATGCCGAAGAACCTCTCGGGGGCGGAGGCCGAGGACCTCGCGCTGTACCGGGAGAAGTTCCGGCGGCGTCTGCCGGAGTCGCTGGAGGAGTTGCACGGCCCGATCCAAGAGGTCGTAGAGCTGCCTCTGCACATGGCCTGGTCGGGGATGACCTCGTATGACATGAGCAAGCCTCGCCAGCGCATGGGCCTGTACCGCACTGTCCTGCACGAGGGACTGGGCGACGACCTGCCCCGCTACCTCAACCAGGACCGGCTCCTCCAGTTGTGGCCAGTGCTGCACGCCCTGGTCGGTCGCACCGTGCGCAAGGTGTGGGAGGACACCTTCCCCCAGCTCGCCTCCCGCACCCGGGCAGCCGCATGACGGACATGCCTGAGCTGCACGCGGCTCCTGGCGAATGTGATCGCCCTCGGCTCCCCATGTCCGCTGGTCCTCACCGGCGGATACGCCAGGACCTTGATGTCGCCACCGAGAACCCGGTACCCATGGCCGATGGCCGCGCTGGTCGGCACCCCCGGCGTCCGGCGCCTGCGGGCTGGGCACCTGATCACCCCGCCCCACGAGGACGCGCGGAAACTTGGCGAGTTCGGCGCGTCCTCGCCGACGTGCTGGCCCGGCATGTCGAGGTCACGGGCATCGACGACGAGACGACATTCTTCAGCACCTTCGAGGACGAAATCCGCAAGGCCCGCGCCGGGTTCCGCTGCTGACGTTCGCCCGGACCCCAAGCCATGGCCAGGACGGGCGTCCAGTCCGCTCGACTGAACGCCCGTCCACGGGATCCGGCTCGACTGCCCGTGGTGCCCTTGCGCGCCGGAAACGGGCAGGTCTCGCGACTCCAGCTGCATAACGAATCGAACAGGTGACCCGATGTACGGGATCACGGTATTTTCCCCGGCCACAGGACGGTTCCGCCTGGCCTCGATAGTGCCGCCGCAGGATCTTCGCTAGCTGGTGGGAGGAGAAGACCGGAGACATGGTCCGCGATCTCTGCCACGCATCACCCACGAGCAGATCAGCCTGCTGTAACCGCACCTACAACGGCCAGGCCCGCTGGGTGGCTACGGGGCCTTCGACCTATGCCGCCAAACGGCATGCTCCAGCCCGCCTTTGTCGTGCCCGAGAAGCGCGGCGGCTTCCTCATACACGGCGCGCAACTGGTCGTATGGGAGGTCCGGAACACCAGCATCCATGGCGAAGGCGCGCAGGTGTACGTCAACGGCGACGTGGGAACGGCCGACGAGATTGCCTATGTAGTCGATGCTCTTCGGCCCTACTCCCTTCACCGTGCGCAGAGCGGCGCGATTGGCCTGGTGATCGAGCCAGGTGTGAAGTTCCTCGCGGGTATCGACCCCGTCGGCAGCGAGGAGGTCGGTGATGGCGTGAGCCGTCGCGACCTTCTGTGCGTGGTTGAACTTCATGGCCACGGCGAGGTCTTCCGTGACGAGCCGGCGCTGGAAGCCGCGGACTGTTCTTGCATCAGCCCAGCTCAGTTGCAAATGGAGGAGCCGCGGTCGGAGAGTCCTCTCGTAGTTGCACCGGGGCTGGAAGCTGACGTCGCAGATGACAGCCCCCATGTGGGTCCATCCGCCGGGCTGGAGAAACGGTCCGCTGCCAAGGGAATGTCGAACGTGGTCGGCGAGCCGCTGGGTAGGGCTGGATGCGAGCATGGGTCAAGGATGGCGCTGCCGTCGGGCAAGCTGGTGGGAAGTTCAAACTCTCGAATGGATGGAGCAGGGGGCCGTTCCATCGGGCAGCTCCCTCCACGATGGGAAGGCTTGGCCATCTCGGCTACCGGGTCTCCGTCGAGACCGGGGCGAGGCGGAATAGGCACTGGACCGTGTTGAACTCGATCACCTCGGCGATGAAGCGGAACTTGTCGCCAACTGCAATGGTGGCAGAGACCTCCTTGCCGGTCAGGTGGAGGTTGCCGGTGTTGACGTCCTCGTACTTGAAGTTCGGGCCGTCCGTCGTCTGCGGCCCCTTGTCGCCCGGGCCGAGGAGGAAGTCGTAGCGGGTCTGGTCATCCGCGTGGGCCGCCATGTGCCTGATTGACCCGTCGAAGGCGACCGTCTGCCCCGCGTGCTTGGTGGCGAAGTTCACGTTCGCTTCGCCACACGGATCCGCCTTCAATAAGGTGGCGAACTCGGGACTGTTCTGCGCCGTGATCACCTCAGCGGTGGTCGGCTCGTCTACGGGCGGCGTAGCGGAAGACTTCTCACTGGCGGCGGGCGAACTGGCTGACGCGCCCTTCTCCTCGTCGCCGTCGCCGAGCGCAACGCCCGTGCCGATGATGGCGGCCAAGACCACGAGGATGGCAGCCCCCGCCCCGATCAGACGCCAAGGAAGTGGCCTCTTCGCCCGACGGAAGTTGAGGGTGGTGCGAAGTCCGCCTGGGAGCTGTTCCACGAGCTCCCATCCCTCCTTCTGCATCTTCGAGATCACCAAACCGTCGGTGCCCCGAACCGTCTGCACGACCTTGTACTCGTACTTGATCTCATCGACCATGCGGCTCTCCGCCCCCTGAAGCGAACCGGTCATACCAACTGGGCGCGAGCATAGATGACTCCGCGAGAGACGAGCGTCGCCTTCGGCCCCTGCTCTCCTGCTCGTCCGGTCGTTCGCTGCCGCGCCTGAGCAGCGCGTCTCGGTTGCGGATGCAGGGCACCAAGACGATGTCGAACAGCAAATTCCGGGCAGATCTGTCCTGTGGAGGATCGGCAGGGCTTTACACCAGGTGCCGTCGGCCGTGGTCGAGTTCAGCCTTGGCACCACCCGTATGAGGGGCCAACACACCTCCTTCGCCTCCCTTCCCTCTACCTTGACAATCCCATCTGCACCCTCGAGTGGAGCCGGAGTGGTGAAGTACGCAGTGTCTGCGCCGCAGGCCGACTTGCTGCGCGAGCTCGCGGCAGTCTCCGATGCGGTGCACGTTCCACCCGGCCGTACACAGGTCGCCTGGGCGCTGGAGCAGCGAGGGCTGATTAAGAGGACCTGGCGCGGCAGTGGTCACGTCGCCGTGGTGACTCCGGACGGCCGCTACTACCTCAAGCACGGCAAGCATCCCCGGCAGGTCCAGGCGGAGAAGGAGCGGCTGGCGGGTGACAGTGCTCAGGCTGCGCTCGCCCCGGTCGGCGGGGCTGAACTGGTCTCCCGTCTGCTGTCGGCATCAGGGACGATCACGGTTGCTGATCCTGCGCCTCGGACCCGGGGACGGTGGCGGGCCGCCTTTTACGACGCACTCCACCACGGGCACGTTCCGGGAGGTCACAAGGTGCGGTGGAACGGTCGCCAACGTGGCGACTGTGTCTTCACCTTGGTCAACGAAGAGGCCGAGAAGGCTAGGCAGTCTCCTCCGGTGCCGAGCATCGACGTGCCGAAAGTTCTGGATCGGCCTCACCCTCTCGTCCGTGTGACGCGTGAAGCCATGGGCCGCTCCCAGGGCACGGTCGACACCCGCGGCAGAGCGGAGGCCATCCCATTGCATGTGTCGCGTCCGCTTGCCGACCGCGCCCTACGGATCATGCACGCGCTACTGACCGAAGCCGAGAACCGCGGCTACACAGCTGAGCCTCAGACCGACCTCCAACGCGGCGAGGCCCTACACACACTGGCGATCGTGATCCGGGGCCGAGCCTTTCCCCTCGTCCTCACGGAACGGACGACCAAAGTCCCTCACGAGCCGACTCCGAAGGAGGTACGCCAAAAGGAGCGTAATCCCTGGATCCGGCTCCCCAAGTACGACGAGGAGTTCAACGGACGCCTCGCCCTCGGTGCACCCGCCAAGAGCTGGTAACCAGCACTCGTATGCGCACAGCGACGGGGCGCGATGGACGCTGGAGTCGCGCCTGGGTCTCTTCCTACAGGACCTCGAACATCTCGCTGCTGAAGGCGAACGCCGGGACCGGGAGCAGGAACTCCTCGAAGCCGAGCGGCGGCGCCGGTGGTACGCGGCTATCGCACAGGCGCGTGAGCAGCAGATCGATCAGCAGCGTGCGAAGGTGCTCGCCGAACAGATGAGTGCGTGGAATCAGGCTGTCGAGATCCGCGCCTTCTGCCAGGCAGCCCGCGCTCGAACTGGCAATGCTCCGATTCCGGCCGGCGAGGCGGAATGGCTGCAGTGGGCGGAGGCGTATGCCGCACGGCTCGACCCGCTGCCCCACGCGCTTGTTACTCCGCCGGATCCCCCGGCCAGGCGGGAGGTTCTTCGCGAGCTTGCAAAGGTCGATGCCTACGCCTATCCGTGGCCGTTCGACGCTGACGGCCGCTGGGTGCTCCCCCAGGAACAGCCGGCCAACTCGTGATCGTGACCGCGTTACGCTCGCAACCGGCTTCGCCCCTGTCCAAGCAGGACAGGGGCGAAAGAACGTTTATGCGGCGATCGTGAGCGGGGTTTCCATCCGCTCCCAGGCCCCGAGGACGGCCTTGTGCGCGTCCGGCTGCAGGTGGGCGTAGCGCTGGGTGGTCTGGAAGCTCTCGTGGCCGAGGAGGTGCTGGACCTCGTAGAGGGAGACTCCTATTCCCTGACGGTGACTCATGGTTGTTCTACCGCTGAAACGGGCGCCCACCCACCATTGGCCGCGGAAGGACGTCCGCGGAGTATGTGAACCGCAAGAATGGTCCCTCTGACGCCAACAGCAAAGGCCCACGTGATCGCATGGAACGCCGATTCGAAACGACGCGGTATCAGACTGACGGCGGGTGTGCTGAGTTGCAGTAGCCCCGAAAGCCGACATCGAGCAGTCCAGATCGTCTCGCCGGTGCTGATCGCGTTGCAACCATTGGCCACCCCGCAGGGCGACCGCCACCCTGATCGCTCAAGCCGGGGCCCCAGATATCTCAGTGGTGCGATCCTCGCGCCCCGAAGGGCGACCGCCACTCCTCCAACCCCGGCGCCCGGCGGTGGATGTCGTAGTGGCGATCCTCGGTCGCCCCGAAGGGTGACCGCCACGCCGCCGGCCTCAACCTCGCGAACGTGTACGGGGAGTTGCGGGTGAACGCCACCGTGCCGCTCCGTGTGTCCCCTCCCGGCCGAGGTTGCGCCCCCCGTCCGGCAAGGCCGCTCGGCGTGCTCGCCGTGCTCGCGCACGGCGGTGGCACTGGTCTGGGTGCGCGAGGCCGCGCAGATGTGGCCAGTGAGCGGGACGCTCCAGAGTTCTTGCCGGTGCCTGCGTAGCCATGTCGCGTGCGCGGATGTCGAACTCGTCGGCAACGCTCAGAGAGCGCCGTGCGGACTGCGGGGTGACCCTCAGGGCTCGGGCAGCCGCTGCGGCGGCACCGCGCTCCGTACCGTATGCGCGCCACAAGTTGGTGGCCCGCAATCGCGGCAACAGGCGGATCTCTTCCCTGTGCCTGTCCATCTCGCTTCGGATCATGCGGTCGATGTTCACGGCGTCCGCACTGTGACCTCGCAGTGCGGCCAGTCGTACCGACTCCAGTTCGGCAAGTGCGTCGAGGTCTCCTTCCTCACGGTCATCATCACGGCGAGCCCGGCGCCGATCCGCGCGGCGGTCGTGTGCAGTTGGGTGGCGTAGGCGGGCGAGTCGGGGAACACCTCCGGATTGATCTTGGAGGGGCCATCCCCGCAGGCGCGGGGAGCACAACCAGGGCAAATGGGTGGACATCACGAGCGTGGGACCATCCCCGCGGGCGCGAGGGATGGCCTCACGTACGCGTACAACTCTGAGGCGACCCTCCCGCACTCCCCGCGCCTGCGCGGATGGCCCCGCGTCGAGCCGCGCGTGCAGTTGCGCGCTCATCGGCCGATGGAACGCTGCTCCCCACGCGTGCGGGGATGGTCTTGACCCTCTGCCGTACAGGTGACGTGGAAGGTTCGCACCGCGGCGCGAGCTCTTCACCCAGGGAGGGCTGCTTCAGTCTGGTTGTAGGCGCGGGCGGCCGACGCCGACGCCCGCGCTTTCCACCGGCCCGTCTACGGCCGGGCTGTCACCCTGTCGAGGGCCATGGTCGTACCGCGCGAGCACGGGCTTCGACGGGCGAAGGCGGTGCCCTCCAGTGGACACGACCGGACCGTGTGGACCGGCAACGCGCCACGCACGATGGGCACCTGACGCAGCCTCGTATCGAAGCTCCTCCGCGCAGCCGGAGTGATGCACGAACGTCGCGGCCAGCCTCCGCAGCATCTCGATTGCGCATCTTTCATGGTCATGACATCCATCGAGTGTGAAGATCCTTCTCGCGCAAGCGATCTACCGATGGAGATGCAATGAAGATCCACTTCAATAAGAAGGCAGCCGCCTTCTCTACGTCATTCGCGGCCGTGGTGGCTGTGATGGCGACCGCCGGTCCGGCACACGCGGCGGAGTTCAAGGTGACCGACAACTGCGACGTTCCGTGGATCACCTGCTCGTACGGTGATCTATGGCTGTTCTACAACACGAAGCAATATGCCGTCCAGGATGGCTATATCAAGTCGGCGTTCACGACGTTCTACAGCAATGTGTCCGATCACTCGGGTACGAGCCAGTATCAGGGATCGACGCTGACGACTTACCGGTACGTCTTCGGCAACGGTGGCAACGGCAACGGCGAGTACATGAAGAACAACGCGGGGTCCGTGCAGAACTGCGCCCGAGACGACAACTACCGCGTGTACTACAACTCCGGCTACGGCGGCACATCCCAGTACTTCGCGAAGAACGGGCCCTACGGAGACTGCAACATCACCGACCTGATCTCCGCCCTGCACAACAACAACGCATCCTCCCACTTCGCGTAAGAAGGAAGCCCCGTGAAGCACACCAAGCGGATAGCCACCGCCGTAGCCCTGACCGCTTCTGCTTTCCTGGTCAGCGCCTGCTCCTCCGGCACGACCCCGGACACCACGCAGAGCGTGGCCGACGGCAAGCAGATCGTGAACAAGGAAAACTGGCCCGAGAAGATCCCCACCAGTGGCCTGACGAAGGGTCTGACCCTTCCTCTGGAGGGATACATGGCCTCCTACGAGGATCAGGTCACCGTCGAGCAGGCCGCCAACGATCTCCAGCAGTCCTGCATGAAGGACTACGGCATCGATCTGACGCTGCCGCGGGCGGGCGCCAACCCGCCTCCGAGTGACAACGATGCCAACATCGAACGCCGTTATGGCATCACCGACCGGGCCGGGGCCGAGAAGTACGGCTACGAGCTTCCCCCGGCGCTCCGGGAGCACACCGAGCAGCCGTTGCGTGATCTGTCCGATGTCGAGGTGGAGGTCCTGACCGGCCACACCAAGCCGGAACTGCCCAGGCCCCCCAAGGGAGTCAAGGCGGGAGAGCTGCTCCTCAGCCCCGGGCAGGAGACCAAGTCCGCTCGGTCCGAGCACAACGGGAAGAAGCTGAAGACGGGCGGCTGCGTCGGCTGGTCCAAGGAGCGACTCGGCGTGGATGAAGCCGCCCCGGTCGTCGTGGCGCAGCTCGCGGGGGACAGCCTGATCCAGTCGATGCAGGACGACAAGGTCATCAAGGCTGTCGCCGCGTGGTCTTCGTGCATGGACGGCAAGGGACACTCTGGACTTGCCGATCCGTACAAGGCGATGGACCACGGTGTCACGCAAGACGGGCAGCCGTCAGGGGAGTCCATCGCTCTGGCGGTTGACGACATTGACTGTAAGAAGCAGACGGATCTGGTGCGGATCTGGTCCGATGTGGAGTCTGCGATCCAGGACGAACAGATCGCCGACAACAAGTCCCGGCTGACCGGGATCAAGGAGCAGCACGGCAAGGAGATCACTGCCGCGCACCAGCGGACGACGTCCGCCTCCCAGTGAAAGCAGCTGCGGTGGTGCCCGCTGCGCGCAAGATCCGGTCGCTGTGCCTCGTGACCGCGTGTGTGCTGGCCGCCGGGTGTACGGACGCCGCCGACAAGGCACCCGCCGACAGGACCCCCGCGTCGCAGCGGGCGGTGACGCCGACCGCTGAGCAGAGCGGTCCCCAGGAGCGTCCGTCGCCTGTGGCTTCGGTGCACTCCGAAGGCCGTACGCGTGTCCTGGAGTACGGCGACCTGGTGGTGCGCGCAACGCCGGAGAGCGACGGTGTGCGTACCGAGATCGAGATTGCCAATACCTACGAGCGGAATACGACGTACTCGGTGCAGATCAGCATCGCCGACGGTGCGGGCTGGACCGCGTACAACCGGTTCTGGCTTCAGGATGTCCCGCCGGGCGAAACCGGTCGAGATGAAGCGGTGATCGGCTCGGACAGCATGGGCCCCATTCCGAAGGTTCCGAAGATCTACGTCGACGAGTTCAACCCGATTGTGGACCAGAGTTAGAAAAGGGAACACATTACTGTGCGCATAAGGCTGCGAAGACACGTGGTGGTGATAGCGGCGGCGACAGCGATTCTTACCTCGTCGCTGTCCACCTCCGCGCAGGCTCAGGGACCGAAAGTCCCCGACAACGCCGTTCAAGGCGGAAAGAGCCTGCCAAAAGCAACGAAGAAACCTCGCGAGGTCGGCGAGAGGGACCGCGCCACCGTCCTGGGCTCGCACTCCTCTTCTTCCAAGGACGTGGCCCTGTCCACCTCCGGCGACGGCACGGGCTTCCATGTCCTGACAGCCAGGGAGAAGGACGGTTACGAGTTCAGCACCGCAGCCACCCTGCGCGAGGACGGATTCGACGCGGACGCCTGGATCGGTAACGCTTGCGTGACCGCGTCCGGGAAGTACGCGGCTGTCGCCTACGCGCCCCGGACGTTCACCAACGACCCCGAACTGATGGTGCGCGGCGCGTTCACCGCCGTTGTCGACCTGGGCACCGGCGAGGTCAACAAGCTGCCGTTCACCGCGTCGCTGGCCTACTTCTCTCCGGGTTGCGGCACCACGGACGAGGTGGTGTTCACCCAGCTGAGCCATGACGGGGACAAGGCGCAGAAGACCCGTCTGATCACCGTGGACGCGGCCACCCGCAAGCAGTCCCAGCCGCTCGCCTTTCCCGGTCAGGTCACCTCGGCTGTCCCGACCCGTCACGGCATCGTGGCCGGCCACGGCAACAAGCTCGTCCGTATCAACGGGCGGAAGGAAACCGTCCTCGCCGTGACGGAGCACGTGCCGTTCCAGATAGCGGCCGACAGCGGCGACGGCGTGACCTTCATCGACCGGGAGGACGACACCAAGAAGATCAAGGCGAAGTCCTGGGCCAAACGGCTGGACGCCGAGCAGGTCAAGGGCGAGAGGACCACGCCGAAGACGGTGGCCGAAGGAGATCTCACCGACTGGGACCTGTCCGCCACCCCTGGCGGAACGGTGTTTCTCACGGGTGAGGCCAAGGCCACCGGGACTCTGCCTGGACCGGTGAAGAACCCGGGGCGTCTCGCCAAGGGGGCTCGCATGTCGAGTCTGGGCCACGTGGGCGTGTCCACCTCTTGGGCGGACGGCAGGACCAGCCTAATCACGCCCGAGGAGGCAACTGCGGTCCGTGACGCGCGAATCGCTCTCGACGTCGTCGCCACC
This sequence comes from Streptomyces panacea, assembly GCF_040560175.1. Lineage (NCBI taxonomy): Bacteria > Bacillati > Actinomycetota > Actinomycetes > Kitasatosporales > Streptomycetaceae > Streptomyces > Streptomyces panacea. Next base: position 22,293 of record NZ_JARJHW010000013.1, on the reverse strand, counting down.
GGCGAGCGCACCGAACTGGACGCCACACCTCAGCTGTCCGCCGAGCGGACCGAGGCTGGAAGTCAGCTCTCCCCGGCACTGGGCGTCCCGACGGCGAAGGAGCCGTCCGCAAAGCCGTCCGCCAGCGGTGACAGCGAGGGTCTGTCCACGCAGACGACGCGCACCCAGGCTCTGACAGCGTCGCCGACCGGTCCGAGCGAGGGCGCCGATGAACGCTACTGCGCGGTGGCTCGCAACGATGTCAAGCAGCAGGCGTTCCAGCCCACCCCCCGGCAGGTGGAATGGGCCGTGGACCAGGCCGTCGTCGGTGAGCTGAACTTCTACCGCTCGCCGAACTGGAAGAACACCGGCATGGGCGGCTACCAGCCTCAGGGCCTGTTCCCGCCGATCGTGCTGGCTGGCGACCCCAACGGCACCCTCGACAACGAGGACCCCGATGTAACCGACCGATGGCACATACCCTCGCAGGTGATGCTCGGCGTCACCGCGCAGGAATCCAACATGTGGCAGGCCACCCGGTTCGCCGTACCCGGCGTCACCGCCAACAGCCTCGTCGGCAACTACTACGGCACCCAGTACACCTCCGACGGTACGCAGGCCGACCCGTGGCGCATCAACTTCTCGGAAGCCGACTGCGGTTACGGCATCACCCAGGCCACTGACGGTATGCGGCTGGCGGGCAAGGAGAAGGAGGGTGAGACGGCTCGGTCCCCGCTCACCCAGGAGGCTGTCGCACTGGACTACACCGCCAACATCGCCTACGGCGCGCAGATCCTCTCCGACAAGTGGAACCAGACCTACCGGGCCGGCATGAAGGTCAACGACGGCCACCCGCAGTGGATCGAGAACTGGTTCTTCGCACTGTGGGCGTACAACTCCGGCTTCTACGAGACGGCCGACTCCGCGGGGCACAAGGGACTGGGCTGGACCAACAACCCGGCCAACCCGTTGTGGAAGGCCAACCGGATCCCCTTCCTGCAAAGCGCCACGGACCCGTCCAAGGACGACTACAGCCATGCCGCCCACCCGCAGGACTGGCCCTACGAGGAGAAGGTTCTCGGCTGGGCCGCACGCCCGATCTCGGCGATGTTCGCTCCCGGCGACTTCAAAGCGGGCTATCTGGCCGCCTGGTGGAACAGCAACGAGTACCGCAGTACCGTCAAACCGCCGATCGACCTGTTCTGCGACGCCTCCAACGACTGCGCCCCCTCCAAGATCGGCGACAACGACTCCAACGACCCCGGCCTGGGTGCCTGCGCACTCGACGCGGGCGACTCCGACACCAACCCGCACTGGCTGCACTGCTGGTGGGACAAGTCGGCCGAGTGGAAGGACTGCGATCAGTCGGCGCAGTGCGGCCACCAGGTCCACCGCTTCAACACCTCGTATCCGGAACAGCCGGACGCCAACTCCTACCCACCGCGTTGCAGCAGCGGCCTGCCCTCGAACGCCTTGATCGTGGACGATGTGCCCAACGGCACCACCCCGGCAGGATCCGGCCCACGGGGCTGCGGGGCAGTGCGGTCGGACGGCACGTTCAACCTCACGTACCAGCCCTCCGACATCATTGATGCCGACACCGGGCAGACCGTCACCACCTACCCCGGCAAGATCGACACCCACCAGATCGGCGCGGCGTACGGCAACCACTTCTGGTTCACCCACACCCGCTCCCCCGAATCGTTCCCGGAGCCAGGCGACCGTATGAAGGTCACCGGCACCTGGAAGCTAGGCCGGCAGATCACCGAACACAGCGGCCAGGCCAAGGTCTACGTACACATCCCCGACCACGGGGCGCAGACCTCCAAGGCCGAGTACCGCATCAAACACACCGCCGGCGAAACGGTGAAGGCGATCGACCAGAGCGCCAACCAGTCCAACAAGTGGGTCGATCTCGGCGCGTACTTCTTCAGCGGTATGACTCCCGAGGTCAGCCTGCACAACTTCAACGGTGGTGACGGAACCAAGGACATCGCCTATGACGCCATCGCGTTCGTACCCGGCGACTACTCCGGCATGCCAGCGGACCTGACCTTCGGCGACCCGGATGTCAACGCCCCTGATCCGGCACCGGTAGAGCCGCCCGAGAGCATCTCGGGCGACTACTTCGATCTGCTTCCCACGCGTGCCAGCTCCACGCGCTCCGGCTCCGCTCGGTCCGCGACCGGGGCGGAGGAACTGGTCCTCACGTCGGCGTCGGCGACCCGGTCCGCCAAGTCGTCGGGCGGCTCCGCCTCCACCATGGGTGCGCTGAGCTGCTCCCTCACAGCAAACTCCATGAACTACACGCGGACCGACGCGTGCGTCGTGGACGACCTGTACTTCGCGGGATCGACGAGCGGCACACCGAAGGCAAGCTTCGACCTCCGGCACGAGTTCGTCCTGGACCCGAACAGCGACACCTTCACTCAGACCGTGTCGGTCAGCCTCAAGTCGTTGGTTACCGAAGTGCCTTCACTGACCCTGGATATCGACTTCGGCTGCCGTGGCTACTGTGAGAAGGAGACGCCGGTATGGAGCGGTTCGAAGACCTTCATCGCGGGCGATACTCACACGGCCACAGTCACTCAGAAGATCAAGTGGAACAACACCGCCGACGTCAGCGGACGGATAAGCCCCTATCTGACGGTCAAGGGAACGGCCAACGGTCAGACCAGCAATCCGTTGTCGGCCGAGAAGTCGGAACTTGACGTCCGGTGCGACCGCGATGTGAAGGCGACACCGGGTTGTGTCTTCAGCTCGTACAAGCCGACGTACGTCATGAATTCCAAGAAGTTCCCGGCGGCCGCCGCGCACGCCTCGCTGGTCCAGAACAAGTTGCCCGGACGCTACGGGCTGCGGGGCAACAATCCGTTGACCTTCCTGGGCGACGATGTCCTGGTGCCCGATCCGCCGACGAGCAACAAGAGCATCGTCGACCACAACCGCGGCGTAATCTGCCCGCAGTCATGGGAGCGCAGCCCGCTGGCGACGATGTCGCCCGAACTCGGCGCGAATGACGTGCCGAGCTGCGACGAGTTCCCCTTCGCGGCGAGCTGGCAGAGCGCCGCGACGCCGAAAGGCTGGGGCGGGAAGAACCTGAACCAGGTGACATCGGGTGAAGGCTGCCTGAACACGATCGCCCAGCGCGGCGCGGACGGTCTGTGGAGGCTGGTGCCCGACCCGCGCTCCCACGTGCCGACCTGGACCGAGCCGTGTGGACGTTCCAGCATGTCGAACAACCAGAACACCCAGTCCATGAGCCTGTTTCCGACCTGGCGTAAGGACAACCGAGTTCTCGAAGGAGACAACTACTGGCTCGACGCCAATCGCCCCTGAGCGAGCAATTTGACGCCCTATCAACTCCGCCCGTGTAGCGGAGGGAACAGGAACAGGGGCCCGGTCGCCATGACTGGGCCCCTACGCCGTGGCCACACCAAGTTCGGTGCGAGATCGAGACCCCCTGGCTCGCTGCCCAACCCGTTTACTAGGATTCCGGTCATGAACGACGGAATCGATTGGCTGGACGCCGAATTGGGCGCGGATGGCTATTCCCTCACCATGGTGAAGGGCATCGCCCCCGAGGTCCTCGCGGCGAATCTGGGCGCACAATCAGGCACATTCATAGATCCGGGCACCACCCCCGGGGCACCGGAATTCTTCCACGGGCCCGGGTCGTCGAAGCTGCCGGACTGGGCGATGGTGGGTGAGACGGGCGACGGCTGGGCGTTCGCCCTGGAGGCGCCCGAGGTCGGCCACCGGGAAGACCGGCTGGCTCCCGGAAGAGACCTCAGGGCCCATCACACGGTGGTGGACATCCTGAACACCACCATGGACCCGCCGGCCGTCACGGTGAGCGTGGACGGACGGACCGACTGGATGCTTCGGGAGTACGGCACCAGGGACGTCGACCATCCGATCAGCCGGCGATTGGTCGCGGAGGCCGGTTTCGTCGCATACCCCCACGGTGTCTACCGGGATGACGCGTCCGAAGACACCGGGATGGCGACCGTTTACCGGATCATGGGTCAGCACTACGGGCTGTCTCTGCCCCGAGCCTCCGTGACCGGACGACGCCTGCCGCACGTGTTCACCGAGCCCAGGGTGCTCCTTCATCTGGAGGCCCGGTGCCCAGCCTGTGGTGAGCAGCGGATGCTGCCCCACGGGGGTGGCTTCCGAGGGCCCGAGGACTATCGACTGGTCTGTATCTACTACCAGGTTCGCAATGTGCCGGGTTACCCCTCGCAGGGATGTCCGGGTGAGATCTCCGGGCCCGCGCTGTCCAGGGTCGTACGCGCGGAGCCCAACCCAAAGTACGAGAATCTTAGCCTCCCCGGCATCTCCTGAGGCTCCTCGCATCTTGAGGAGGGACGGCCCCGGCGGCGGGCACGTAATCGATCTCGCGGTCGAACTCCGGGGCCCGGCCTTCGTCACCACCACAACGAACAGCGGCGCCGCCAAGCTGGACCAAACCGCCGACCAGGCCACGCCCTCCAGCCAGCCGCCCGCCGCCTGAACGCGGGAGGCTACCGGCGTCGGCGGCCGCCGTTGCCGGTGCGGTTGCGGTTGCGGTTGCGGTTGCGGTTGTCCAGCCTCGCCTGGTGGAATCCGGGGCACGCGCACACTCGGCATTCGGCTTGGCGTAGCACACGGGGCAGCAGATCTTCATCAGCCGGTAGCAGGGGACCATGCTCGCGCTCCCCCGCTGAGTACACCGGTCCTCCGGTTCGCGGGCCTTCTTGGCCTTCACCGCCGCCTCGCGCTCCTTCACGATCGGCTCGACCCGCTCGTCATGGCCGTACTCACGCCGGCTCGCCTTGCCGCCCAGCCCACCCGGATCAGTACAGTCCTGGCCAGCCTTCGCGTCGCAGACGGGCAGCGGCGGCCGATCCAGAACCGGCGGGCGACCCTCTCGTGCAGGGGCCACACCGGGACCATCCCCGCGCGTACGGGGAGCAGCGATTGACGGCGACATCCTTGCTGGCATCGGCCGTGCTCCCCGTGCCCGCAGGGATGGTCCCGGCGAACTCGCCGCCGCCGAAGCACGCATGGCGTGCTCCCCGCGCCTGCTGGGATGGTGCTCGGGTGGGCGAAGCGCAACAGGGCCGTGATGGATGCATCCGTCCGTGAGCCAACCCGCGACAACGCATGAATACAGGTCAGAAGCATGTAATGGCTGTACCACCAGCAGACGAAGAACTTGCTGGCACTCTGCGCAGCTGGCTGAGCGGGACCGCTCAGCACCACAAAATTCCCAGCACCTTGCCGCACCCGTACGGTCAGGAGGCAGCCTGAACAGCGGCGCAATGCGCCTGATGACCCATCAGGACGAGCGTCAAATGAGCGTCACAATGCCTCATGGAGCGTCATTTCAGCGTCAAGATATCGCCCGTAACGCGCACACCACACATAACGCACACCGCCCAAACCCGCAGGTCAGACGCCCTTTGCGGCCGGTTCAAGAATCGCCACACATTCGACATGCGAGGTCATCGGGAACAGGTTGAAGTTCACTTATCGCTGCTCACTGACCCGCGGCCATCAGAGACTGTCACCGCCCCACGACCTCAGGCTGAAACCGGTCCTCGACACCCAAAAATCGCAGGCGAGCGGCGTCTTGTTGAGGCCGGCTAAGCCGCCTCCCCTCTGGGGAGCGGGTGGAGAGTTTTCGTCGCTCGGGGAACGGCAGGGGAGTTGCAGCGACACAAGCGTGTATCCCTCTGAAAGACACCGAAAGGCACGTCCTCGCAGATCAGACACTCAAGGGCCGCAAAATCCCAGTTCAGAGCACTGGCCCGGGGCCCTCCACGCCGTGCGTCCCGAGATCGTCGGCCTCGACGATGCCGGGGAGCGAGCCGCCCTCACGCAAGGGCGCGACGTAGCGGGTCGCGATGACTTCGGTCAGCATCTCGCCAGGCTATCCGGCAAAGTCCGACAGTAGATGTCTGGTTTGGGGTCGATCATGGTGTCACCGGTCGGCGTCGATGACTGACGCGGGCCGGGCCGTGCAGATAGATAAGGAACGCAATGAGACACATGCCCGACACATCGGCGCCGGACCTGAGCGGAAAGATCGCGCTGGTCGCGGGTGCGACGCGGGGAGCCGGGCGCGCCATCGCCGTCCAGCTCGGCGCGGCGGGTGCGACGGTCTACGTCACCGGCCGCACGACTCGGGAACAGCGCTCGGAGTACAACCGGTCGGAGACGATCGAGGACACCGCGGAGCTGGTCACCGCGGCGGGCGGGACCGGCATCGCGGTGCCGACCGACCACTTGGTGCCCGAGCAGGTCCGGGTGCTGGCCGACCGCATCGACGCCGAGCAGGGGCGGCTCGACGTGCTGGTCAACGATGTCTGGGGCGGGGAGCGGCTGTTCGAGTTCGACAAACCGGTCTGGGAACACGACCTCGACAACGGACTGCGGCTGATGCGGCTGGGCGTGGAGACCCACGCGATCACCAGCCACTTCGTGCTGCCGCTGCTCGTGCGCCGGCCGGGCGGGCTCGTGATCGAGATGACCGACGGGACGTCCGCGTACAACGGAACGCGCTACCGCAACTCCTACTTCTACGACCTGGTCAAGAACAGCGTTCTGCGCATGGCGTTCGTGCTCGCACATGAGCTGAAGTCGCACGGCGGGACCGCGGTGGCGCTCAGTCCGGGCTGGATGCGTTCGGAGATGATGCTGGAGACGCTCGGTGTCACCGAGGACACCTGGCGCGACGCGCTGACCGAGGTACCGCACTTCTGCATCTCGGAGAGCACGGGCTACGTCGGACGCGCCGTCGCGGCGCTGGCGGGCGACCCCGACATCGCGCGCCGGAACGGTCAGTCGGTGTCCAGCGGGCAACTCGCACAGGAATACGGCTTCACCGACCTCGACGGCTCGCGCCCCGACTGCTGGCGCTACCTGGTCGAGGTCGAGGAGACCGGCAAGCCGGCGGACGCCACCGGGTATCGGTGACGGGCACCGTTCACGGGCCGGGGTGGTGACGGCGGCAGTCCGCCACCCCGGCCCGTGAGCGGGCCATCGGTTATTCGACGCCGCCCGCAGGCCGGGAATCGTCGGCCCTCGACGACGGCCACCCGGCCGGGAGGCACGTTCACTCTCACCGACTGGACTCTCCTCCATGACTGAACAGAAAACGACCACCACTTCCCCGGCCCGCGCCGGAAGACGCGAATGGACGGCTCTCGCCGTCCTCTCGCTGCCGGCCATGCTCATCACCCTCGACAACACGGTGCTGCACCTCGCCGTACCGCACTTGAACGCGAGCCTGAACCCGAGCGGTCTGCAACTGCTGTGGGCCGTCGACATCTACAGCTTTCTCATAGCCAGCCTGTTGATAATCGCCGGTACGCTCGGCGACCGGATCGGGCGCCGACGGCTGCTGTTGATCGGCGCTGTGGGCTTCGGTGTCGCCTCACTGCTGACAGCGTTCTCCAGCAGTGCCGAGATGCTGATCGTCAGCCGCGCGCTCCTCGGCATAGCCGGGGCGACCCTGACGCCCTCCTCGATGTCCCTGATACGCAATCTGTTCCACGACGCCCGGCAGCGGACCGTGGCACTCAGCGTCTGGATAACGTGCTTCCTGGTCGGCGGCGCCATCGGCCCGCTCGTCGGCGGCGTGATGCTGGAACACTTCTGGTGGGGCTCGGTCTTCCTGCTGAGCGTGCCGGCCATGGTGCTCCTGCTGATCCTCGGTCCCGTGCTGCTCCCCGAGTACCGCGACCCCCGGCCGGGCACCATCGACTTCGCGAGCATGGGCCTGCTGGTCCTCTCCCTGCTCGCGAGTGTCTACGGTCTCAAGAAGCTCGCCGTCGAAGGCATCGCCGCGGTCCCCTCGCTGATCCTGCTCGCCGGTCTCGCCCTCGGCGTGTGGTTCGTCGTACGCCAGCGCGGGCTCACCCACCCGCTGCTCGACATGGGTCTGTTCCGCGAGCGGACCTTCTCCGCGTCCCTCGGCGGGATGGGGCTCGCCCTCTTCGCGATGTCGGGATCGCAGTTCTTCATCGCGCAGTACTTGCAGATGGTGGTGGGACTGTCGCCGCTGGAGGCCGGGCTGGCGTCGCTGCCGGGCAGTCTCGGTGGAGTGGCCGGGTCGTTGTTCGCGCCGGTGGCTCTGCGGTGGATGCGTGCCGCGTATGTGATGACCGGGGGCCTCGTGATCGCAGCGTCCGGCTTCGTGGTCCTGGCCCAGGCCGGTGCCGACGGTGGGCCGGCCACGGTGATGGTCGCGCTGGGACTGCTGAACATCGGCGTCAGTCCTACCGTCGTGCTCGGCACCGACATGATGATCAATTCAGCGCCGCCGGAGAAGGCCGGAGCGGTCTCCGCCATCTCGGACACCTCTCACGAACTGGGCCTGGGCCTGGGCATCGCCGTGCTCGGCAGCCTCGGTGGCGCGATCTACAGCGACCGGGTCTCCGGCGAGCTGCCCGCCGGGCTGCCCGAGGGGGCCGCGGCGAGTATCCGGGACAGCATCGGCAACGCCGTCGATGAGATCTCCCGTCTGCCGGAGGGGCTGGGTACAGCCGCGCTGGATGTGGCACGCGAGGCGTTCACCCATGGGCTGGTGCTGGTGAGCGTGGTCTGCGGGGTCCTGACGGTGCTGACCGCGTTCATGACGCTGGGTCTGCGCAGAGTGCCCGCGGCCGTCGGGACCGGGGAGTCCGGAAGAGCCGGCGGGGCGTCGACGGAACTGCTGGAAGCCGACGGCCGGACCACCGACTGAGCCGCCGCGTCCGCGAACTGCCCGGCACCCGTCGTCGCGGACGGGTACGGGGCAGCAGACAGTCAGCGGGCCGGGGTCAGGAACCGGATGCGGCGCCCAGCGTCGCGACGATCACGAGGTACCCGATGTCCGGGTTGGCCGCCGCGCGGCGCATGAGGTCGATGTACTGGTCGACCGGCTCCGGTCCGTCGATCTCGGCCAGTTCGTCGCGCCGGGCCTCGACGACGTCGGCCATGATCGCCCCTGTCCGGACCACCTTGTCGCTGATGTCACGCACCTCCACGTCGACGAATCCGTGGGCGGCCAGCAGTTCGAGGTACTCGGCGGCGGTGGCGAACGAACTCACGCCGTAGGAGGCGCAGATGTCGCCCAGCACCTTGCGGCCGTCGGGACCCACCGGCGGGATTTCGGCGGTGTCGGCGATCACCAGCCGCCCGCCGGGGCGCAGCACCCTGGCCGTCTCGGCGAGCGCCCGGCCCCGGTCCGGCACGTGGAGCAGGGACTCGACCGCCCACGCGCCGTCGAACAAGCCGTCGCCGAACGGCAGTTCCATCACGTCGGCGTTGCGGAAGGTGGTCACGTCCGACCGGCCCGCCTCCTCGGCGCGCTCGGCGGCCTGCTCCACCTCGACGTCGCTGATGGCGATGCCGGTGACGTGCACGTCCCTGGACGCGACGAGCTGAAGCGCGGGTTTGCCCACACCACAACCGATGTCGAGGACCGCGGCGCCGGGTGCGGGGTCGAGCAGGGTGACCAGCAGGTCGGTCAGCCGGGCCGTGGCGACCGCGACGGCGCTGTCGTCGGTGTCGTCCTCCCAGTAGCCGTAGTGCAGGTTCTCACCCCAGGCGGCGTTGAGAACCTGACCGAGGCCTTCGTAGAAACTCGCGACATCGTCAACGCCGGACATCTCGGCAGCCATCTCGATCTCCCTGTCGTGTCTGCGACACCTTGACCCCGGTCGCTCGACCGGCCGGACCACCGCAGGGGCCCTGGCGGGCCACAGTGGGAGTACGGGGCCGGGAGCTTCCCCCGGGGTAATCGAATCTTGCTATGACGCGTAAACAAACTCACGACCGGTGTTGGGTGTCAAGGCGGCCCGAATCGGCCCCGGTCGAGCGGGTCAAGCCGAAAAGCGCAGGTCAGCGGCGTGGAACGGGTCGACCTTCTCGGCTTTCCGAGTCCGGGCACCGGCTACCCTGGCCCGTTTCCGCTCTCCGGCCGAGCACGACCGCCACCCACCCGCGCCGGATCTCTCCCCACGGGAGCGGACTCCCGGTGCGTACGGCCACGGGGCACCCACCCACCGGTCGGTGGGTGCCCCGTGTCGACGCTCAATCAGTTGGGACGTATGGACAGCGCGTGGCGGAACACATCACGCGGGTCGTAGGCCCTCTTGACCCGCTGCAGCTTCGCGTAGTTCGCGCCGTAGTACAGCCCGTGCCACGGCGTGTTGGAGGTGTTCCACTCCGGGTCGGCGAGATCGACGTCCGGATAGTTGATGTAGGCACCCGCGTTGATCGCGTCGGGCACCGGAACACCGCCGGTCCTGCTGTAGACGTCCCGGTAGCACTTGCGGACCCAGGCAACGTGCGCGGCGTCGTCCGACTCCGCCCTCCACACACCGGGGGTGAAGTAGGTGCGCAGGATGGAGTCGCGATGCACATAGGCGGTCGCGTCCGCGCGCACGCTGTTGATCTTCCCGCCGAGGGCGGCCAGGTTCACCTGTGCGCCGGGATTGCTGATCGAGTCGTCGTGGAGATAGCGGTAGATCGTCGCTATCTGCTCATCGGTATAACTCTTCCGCAGATCCGAAGTCTTGTCCTTCTGGCGGCCGGGGGGACCCCAGAACCAGTTGTCCCGGTCGAGCCACGCCAGCTCGGACCTGGAGTCCGACGCGGCCGTGACGCCGGCGCCGGCGGTGACCGCGTCGAACAGCCCGTCGAGCATGGCCTCGCCGCCCGGGACCGTCTTCGAGACACCGGCCATCAGGCCGATCACACCGGCCGACACGTGCGAGGCGGAGAACGAGGCCCATATCTGGACCTCCTTCGCGCCGGGGGCGCTGTTGCGCTCGTACCACTGGCAGTAGTTGCGGATGAGCGTGGTGAACGACTGCTGCGACAGGGTGTCCCACGACCACTGCACCGTACGGACCCGCTGATCGGAGCCACGGGGAAGGAGCTTGGTGGGGTCGGCGGTGTCCACCCCGGGCGTACGCATCCAATACCGGGTGACGACACCGAAGTTGCCGCCGCCACCGCCCGTGTGGGCCCACCACAGGTCACGGTTCGGGTCATCGGCCTCGCGCGTCGCCACGACGATGCGGGGCTGTCCGTCGGCGCCCACCACGACGACCTCGACGGCGTAGAGGTGGTCGACGGCGATGCCGTGCACGCGCGAGTAGAAGTTGTAGCCGCCGCCGAGTATGTGCCCGCCGAGGCCCACCTCCGAGCAGCCCGCGGAGGGAATGGTGACGCCCCAGCCCTTGAAGAGCGTGTTCTGCGTCGGAGCCACGATCGCGCCCGGCCCCACGGCGAAGGCCTTCCGCCGCTCGTCGAAGTAGACGTCCGACATCTGCGAGAGGTCGATGAGGTCCTTGACTCCGGACCATGTCGTGAAGTTCTCCAGGCAGTGGCCCCCGGAGCGGACGGAGACCTGTCGGCCGGCCGCGACGGCCTTGCCGAGCGCCTCGGCGACGTGGGCCGAGGTGGTCGCGATGGTCACCTGGTCGGGCCGGTTGGAGAACCGGGTGTTGTGCGCGCGCACGAAGCCTTCGTACCGGGAGTCCCCGGGCTGCACGGTGACGGAGTCGAACGCCGGAGTGCATGCTCCGGCGGCCTTCCCCTTCCCCGCCGCGGTCGCGGGCCGAGCGCCTACTAAGGCATCCGCCGCGACCAGGCCGGCCCCGGCGAGTGCGGCACGTGTAAGTAATCCACGGCGGTTCAATTCAGACATGTACGCGACTCCTCGCATTTTACTGGAACGGAGCACAGTTGAATCTTGGCAATCCGCCGACTGGTCCGGCATCAGCCGATCGGATCTTATGTCATGACGTTGGAACTGAAACGATTCTTGGATCTCCCTACTTAAGTGGAATGCAGGGGTCAAGTTGGCTCCGTGGACGGGAGTTGTTTCCGCCTTTGTGGTGGTGCGCGGGAGGAGCGACTTCCGCCGTGGCCACCGGGTTCGGCGAGCGGGCCTACGCCGGCTCCGGCGTTCAGTCCTGGGCGAGGAGACCGAGCAACACGTCGTAGAGGAACTCGCCCATCACCCAGGCCGAGGAGCGCAGCACGCCCTCGCGGACGAAGCCGTTGCGCTCGGCGGAGCGCGGCATCGCGGTGTTGTCCGACAGCGTCTCGATCTGCAGTCGGTGCGGACCGCGCACGGTGAAACCGTAGTGACACAGCACCCCGACCGCGTCGGTGCCGTAGCCCTGGCCGCGGGCGGCCGGCAGCAGTCCCAGCCCGATGTGCGCGGACCGGTTGTGGTTGTCGATGCGCGACAGCGTCGCGGTGCCGACCAGCGTGCCTCCGGCCAACTCCGCGACGGAGAAAGGGACATGCCCTTCCTCGGTGTCGTCCACCACGAGCCGTGGGTCCTTGGAGCCGGGTGTCATGGGCCGCCACGGCCGTCCGTCGGCCCGTGCGGAGTCGACCACGTCGTCGTAGAGCTCGGCCCGCAGGATCGGGATGTCTTCCTCGTACCCGGCCCTGAGCCCGACCTCTTTACCCCTCAACACGCAAGCTTCCTATCCGACCGGCTCGCCGGCGGCAAACCGATAAGGAAACCGCACGGCGCCCGAAGAGATCGGGAGGAGGTCAGTGCGCCCGGTCCTCCGGCGCCGTCGACTGCCGGTGGTAGTCGGGCTTTCGGAGGTCGATGGTCTCCAGGGACTCGGGGGAACCGGAGCCCTCGGCGGCGCCGTCACCGCTCTCACCGCCGTCACCACTCTCACCACCGCCGTCGGCGTCGCCCGTCGGCAGCGGACCCAGCAGTACCGCGACCATGAACACGGTCAGCAGCGTGACGACCGTACAGATCACGCTGACATACAACAGGCCGTCGGTGAAAGCCGCTCGGGCGGCGTCGAGGACAGCCGTGCCCAACTCGCCGGGCAGCCGTTCGGCCTCGTACACGGCTGAGCCGATGGTGTCCCGGACGCGTGAGGCAGCGTCGGCGGGCAGACCGGCGGGCAGGGTGTCGGAGACCTCGCCGCGGTACACGGCGGTCCCGACGCTGCCGAGGATCGCGATGCCCATGCCCAGGCCGAGTTCGTGACAGGTCTCGGAGATCGCGGAGACAGCTCCGGCCTTCTCCGGCGGAGCGGACGCGATCATCATGTCGGTGCCGAGCGCGATGGTCGGCGCCACACCGAAGTTGAGCAGCCCCAGTGCGACCATCACCGGGATCAGTCCGTTCTCCGTTTGGACCTGGGTCAGCACGGCGAAGCCGACGAAGGCGATGGCGAGGCCCGCCGTCATCACGTACGCGGAACGCATCCATCGCAGCGCCAGCGGGGCCATCAGGGCACCCACCACACCGCCGATACTCCCTGGCAGTGAGGACAGACCCGTCTCCAGCGGGGACAGCCCCACCACCATCTGGAGATACTGCGCGACGAAAAACTGGGATCCCGACATCACGAACAGGGCGAGGGCCATGGCACCGAGGGAGACGGCGAAAGTGCGCTCGCGAAACAGGCCGGGTTCCAGCAGAGGATGGCTGAGGCGTCGCTGCCGCGACGCGAAGACCACGGCCAGCCCAAGTCCGGCGACGAGCAGCACCACCGGCAGGGGTTGGACACCTTCACCGGCGAGCACCTTGAGTCCGTAGACCGTCGCCAGCAGGGAGACCACCAGCAGCAGCACGCTCGCGGGGTCGATCCTGCCCGGGTTCGGGTCCCGGTACTCGGGCAGCAGGACCGGTCCCACTATCAGCAGCAGCACCATCGCGGGCACGCTCAGCAGGAAGACCGATCCCCACCAGAAGTGCTCCAGCATCGCACCGCCGACCATGGGACCGATCGCTCCACCCACCAGGAAGCAGGCGATCCAGACACTGAAGGCGACGGACCGCTGCCGCGGGTCCACAAACATGTTGCGGATCAGCGACATCGAGGACGGCATCAGGGTCGCCCCGGCGATACCGAGCAACGCCCGGCTGACGATCAGCATTTCCGCGCTGGAGGAGAACGCCGTGAGCAGCGAGGCCAGTCCAAAGCCCGCCGCCCCGATCAACAGCAGCCGCCGGCGCCCGATCCGGTCGCCCAGCGTACCCGCGATGATCAGCAGGCCGGCGATGAGGAAACTGTAGATGTCGACGATCCAGAGCAGTTGCAGACCGCTGGGGTCGATGCTCGCGCTGAGATGCGGAACCGCCAGGTGCAGCACCGTGTTGTCGAGGGTGATGAGCAGCGCCGGCAGGGCGAGGACGCCGAGGGCTGTCCATTCGCGTCTTCCGGCACGCGCGGGTGGGGAGTAAGTGGCGTCTTGACTCATGTCGGAGTGCCTATCCAGCGACGAGAGGGCGATACGCCCGGCTGAACGGCCAACGGCCGCTCAGGAGCGGTTTTCGGGCCAGGTGGGCGGCGGGTCGTAGCACGCCGGACCCACGCCCGGGCCGTGCGGGCCCGAGCGTCGGCGGCACCGGAATGCTGAACGGAGATCACCCTTCCCGTGGGCGGGCGGAGTCGGCGAATCCGGACACGACGGTTGCCGACGTCATTCAGGCGGCGAGCGGACGGGCCGTGATGACGGCCATTCCGCTGGGCAGCACCAGGGTCTCCTCCGGCTCCAGCCCGGCGGCCGCGAGCAGCGCCGTGAACGCTCCACCGGTGCGCTCCCGACCGCCGGAGGCGCCGAAGAGGGAGAGCATGTAGAGGTCCATCAGAGCGGGAAGCCGGTGCCGTCCGCCCTCCTCGGAGTCGGCGTCGGTGAGCAGGTCGATGACCATGATCCGCCCGTGCGGAGGCATCGCGGCGGCGCAGGTACGGAGGATGGAGACCGCACTGTCGTCACCCCAGTCGTGCAGGACATGGCTGAGAATGTAGAGGTCCGCTCCGGGAGTCACGGCGCCGAAGAAGTCTCCCGCGGTGGCGGTGCATCGGTCGATGAGGTTCGCCTCGACGATCCGCTTCTCGGCGAGCGCGACCGTACCGGGCAGGTCCACGACGACGCCGGTGCTGCCCGGGGTGCGGAGCAGCAGCTCGCACATCAGATGGCCGTTGCCGCCGCCGACGTCCACGATCCGTGGGTAGCGGTCGAAGGTGACCGCCTCGAAGATCTCGTCGAGTTCCAGGCGCAGCCCGGCCTCCTGCGACCGGTCGAAGACCTCGCGCCGCTCCGGCCGCCGCTCCAGGTGCTCGAAGAGTTCGCAGTCGTGGATCAGCCGGAACGCCGAGTCGCCGGTCCGGGCGGTGTGGCCGAACTCGCCCCAGGTCCGGCCGACCTCGCCGGCGAGCAGCAGGGCGGTGGGGCGTGCCGTGCCGGGGGTGTCCGGCAGCAGGGTGGCGCCGAGTCCGGTCAGCGCGAAGGTGCCGTCGGCCTCTTCGGTGAAGACGCCGAAGGGGACGAGGGCGTGGAGCAGCCTGCGCAGGGCGAGTGGGTGGGCCGCCACCTCTCCGGCGAGGTCCTCGGCGGAGCGGCGGCCGCCGGCCAGGGCCTCCGGCAGGCCGAGCTCCACCGCCGTGCACACCGCCCTCGATACGAGCTGGCCGTAGAGCAGCATGCGCATCCGTGCGGCGTCGTCCCGGAGTTGTGGGTGGAGCACGCTGTCACCTCCTTGTTCGTCGGGTGGGATCCGCTGGCGAGGGACGTGGGTTACTTGGTGGCGACGATGACGCCGTGCGGGGTCCAGCCCGGGAAAGGGATCCGCTTGAGGGTGCTGAACCCGGCGGCCCGCAGGGACCGCTCGTGCGTTGCCCAGGAGTAGATCATGCCGCCTTCGGCCGGCAGCGCGGCGAAGTAGACGCTGTCGAGCGCGGCGACGACCGGACCGTCGCCCTCGTCGTTGGACATGGAGTTGAAGATGACCAGTTGACCGCCTTCGGGCAGGGCGTCGTACGCGCGGCGCAGCAGTTCGGTGTTCTCGTCCGGTGTCCAGATGACCATCTGGTGGGCGAACATCACCACGTCGCAGCCGGTGGGCAGCGGGTCGGCGAACATGTCACCGGTGATGACGGAGACCTGGTTCCCGACCCCCGCCTGGGCGATCTTCTTCTCGGCTATGGTGCCGGAAGCCGGGATCTCGAAGACGGTGACCTTGAGGTCCGGGTTGGCCTGGGCGAGTGCGATGGCGTTCACCGCGTCGCCGCCGCCGCAGTCCAGCAGGTGCTTGCGGCCGGAGAGGTCGAGTTCCTGGACGAGGTGTTTGTTGGCCAGCTCGGACCAGGAGCGCATGTAGCGGTAGAAGACCTGCTCCATGTGCGGGTTCTCGGCGAGCCGGTGGTACAGGTCACGGCCGGAGCCGCGGACCCGGCGCAGGCCGACGTTGCGGTTCTCGCGGAGCGAGTCGGTGAAGTCGAGCTGGCCCTCGTACACGATGTACTGCTCGAAGGCGACGGTGTCCTTGAAGCGCTGCCAGTCGCCCTCGTCCATGAGGCCCTTGACGACCTCGGCCAGTCGGTACAGGCCGTCCTGCTTGACGAGGATGCCCAGCGAGGTGCAGCCGAGGAGGAGGATGTCGATGGCGCGGTCCTCGAGACTGAGCGCGTCGCGGATCTCTTCCCGGGTCAGCTCCTGCTTCTCGGCGACCAGGTCCGGCAGACCCAATTCGCAGGCGGCATTGAGGTACTGGAAGGCCGCATGCCCGAAGAGAATCCGGGACAGGCCGTCCATGTCGAGCTCGATGGGCCCGCCGTGCTGGGTGGGTGCGGTTGCGGTCATGAGTGCCCTGCCTCTCGGATGTGGATGCGTCTCTACCGGTCACTGGTGGTTGTGGTCCGCGACACCTGTGGTGGTCGGGAAGTCCGTCGCGGTTGGGAATTCAGCTGTGGTCAGGAAGCGGGGCGTCGGGAAGGGTGCCCGCCCGCAGTCGGTGGAACTGTTCGATGACACCGACCGCGGGACGATGGGACCGGCTGGTCGCGAGCAGGCTCGGCGACTGTCTGCCGACGAAGTGTCCGCACACGCCTTTGTGCGCGTCGTACGTGGCGTCGAGCGCGGTCCGGAAGTCTTCGAGCGGGCCGGGACGGCGCTCGGCCAGCCACGCCCAGGCATCGCTCGACCCGGTGAGCGCGGCCACCAGGGCCTCGTGGTCCCGCCATCGCAGCCCGCTCATCTGCGGGGGTGCGACGGGCGGCATCAGGGTGGGCCTGATCTCCGCCTGGTACTGGTCCGGGCTGGCGTCCCCGGCGAACTGGAGAGCGGCCCGGCAGGCCCACATGACCCGGGAGGCCACCCCGGCCGCCGCAGCGGCGGTTTCCTCGTCGCCCGCCTCGGCCGCCGCCCTCAGACTGTTCACGGCGAGGGCGCCGCCCTGCGCGAGCACCATGAACACATGGTGGCCGCGGACCCAGCGGCGGAGCCCGTCGAGGGGTTCCGGTTTCCCGGACCGTACGCACTCGGGCGCGGGCAGTGGTTCAGGCAGCCGAGTCGGATCGGCCGGCCAGCGCAGCAGTACGTCGAAGCCCGCGACCATGTCGTGCCATGAGGGCTGGTCGAGGCCGGTGCCCCGTTCCTCGGCGATTTCCAGGATGCCGAGTTGGGCGTTGAGGAGTGCCGCGACGAACAGGGCGAGCGGGTCGCCGTGGTGCCGCTCGATGCCGAACGCCAGGTCGTTGTCCCGATTCGGCCGCGACTCCTTCGGGTCGTCGCCGACGAGGGTGCTGGGCACCGGGCCGAAGTCGGCGCGGGCGGCCACGGCAGCGGCCAGTAGCTGGGCGAGTCCGGCCCGGTTCGCCGGGTCGGACATCCGGGCGGTCGGCGCCGCGAGGGCGGTGGGGAACGCCGCCGCGATCGCCGGGGCGTCGACGGGCAGATCCTCCGGCCGCGGCATGGGGAAGGGGACGGTGGCGACGTGGGGCAGGTAGTCGGTCATCGTGCCTCCTGTTCATACGCGTTACGTCGGGGGGAGTCGTGCGTCTGTGCTCAGCGGCCCTTGATCAGCGGCTTGCCCAGAGGGAGGCGCTTGGCGCCGGTCGCCTGGTGCATGAAGGCGGCGAAGATGTACATGCCGAGCACGATGAAGAGGAACATCGTCGTGATGCCGACGTAGATCAGCCAGGGGTCGTCCGGCTTGGTGGGGTTGTTGACCATCTGGTCGATGGCCTGCTCGATCGAGCCGTACAGAACGAGCAGGGTCGTCGAGACGACCACAAAGAGAAACGTGAAGACTCGCGGCAGTCGCAGGGTCGTCAGCGTCAGCAGGATGATCACGATGGCCCACACCAGGACGAAGTTGGCGGTGGCCTGACGCTGTTCGATGTTCTCGAACTCGCCCATCCAGTTGTTGTTCAGGGCGAGACTGAGGATGGAGAAACTCAGCCAGAAAGTCCCGAAGAGCCCGTACACGGCCGCGAAGATCCCGTCGCCCAGGCGCATCGCCCAGACCGAGGCCATCAGCAGCATGATGGTGCTGCTGAACACCATGATGGGCAGCGAGGCCACCAGGGAGTTGGCCGGGATGCTGACGTCCTTCAGGTAGAAGGCGAGCGAGATGGAGCCGAGCAGGAATCCCCCGAAGCCCAGCATGGCGGGCTCGGTGGCCTGGGGGCCGGTGGACAGATCCGGCACGGGTGCGGCCGGCCTCGCCGCGGGAGCGGCCTCGGCGACCGGCGCCGGTGGGGCCTCGAGCGTTGACTTTTCCTGCTTCATCGCTTTCTCCTGATCTAGTAGGGAGCGGAACGGTGGGAGGGGGGGGAGCAGGGCGTACGTAGAGGGGAAGGGGCCGGGTTTCACCCCGCGGCGGACCGTCCGCGGACCCGTTGGATGCGCCGAATCTGGACGGGGGCCGTCCAGGACGCCGGATCGGGCAACTGCCCGGCGAGTTCGGCGAGTACGGGGTGATCGAAGATGAGGTTGAGCGGTACGTCGTTGCCGGTGCGCGCCGTAAGCCGACTGATGACGCGGGTGGCGAGGAGGGAGTGGCCGCCGAGAGCGAAGAAGTCGTCGTCCGCCCCGACTTCGGTGGCGTCCAGAACCTCGCGCCATATTTCGGCGACGAGTTCCTCGGCCGGCCCGGTGGGGGCACGGTAGGCGGTGCGGCCGGTGCCGGGTTCGGGGTCGGGGAGTGCGTTGCGGTCGGTCTTTCCGTTCGGGAGGAGGGGGAATTCGTCGAGGCCGACGAAGACGGAGGGGACCATGAAATCGGGCAGCCAGGTGCGGACGTGGGAGGTCAGCTCGGCGGGGATGACGTCGCCGGGCTTGTCCGGGACGACGTAGGCGACCAGTCGCAGCGATCCGGATGCGTCCTCGCGGGCGACGACCACCGCCTCGTTCAATTGGTCGTGCTTGCGGAGGACTTCTTCCACCTCGCCCAGCTCGACCCGGTGACCACGTACCTTCACCTGACCGTCCGCACGGCCCAGATAGTCCAACTGGCCGTCCGGACGCCACCGCACCAAATCCCCCGTGCGATACATCCGCCCGCCCGCGTTCGAGAACGGGTCGGGCAGATAACGCTCGGCAGTCAGAGCGGGACGGGCGTGATAACCACGCGTCACACCCGCACCGGCCAGATACAACTCACCGACCGCGCCCAGCACCACCGGCCGCAGATTGCCGTCCAGGACATGTGCGGTTGTTCCGTCGACCGGAACACCGATCGACGTCCGCACGTCGCCCGGCACGGTCACGGCGTGCGTCGAGTAGGTGGTGTCCTCACTCGGCCCGTACAGGTTGTTGACCGCGTCGATCACCGGATGCGCGTACAACTCCCGCACCAGCGCAGGCGCCAGAGGCTCACCCGCCAGATTCACCGTCCGCGCCTGCGGGGGGACCGCGTGCGCCGCGAGCAACTCCCGCGCCACGGAGGGAACGGTGTTCACCAACGTCACACCGGTATACCGCTCCGGATGGGCGATGAGGTCCAGCGCACTGTCCGGAACGACATACACCGTCCCGCCCACCGACAACGGGGCGAAAATCTCGAACACCGAAAGGTCGAAGGAGACGGATGTCGCGGCGAGTGTGCCTGCCAGCACCTCACCGGAGAACACCCGACCCGCCCACGCCAACATCGACACCACCTGCCGGTGCTCGATCACCACACCCTTCGGCCGGCCCGTCGAACCCGACGTATAAATCACATACGCCACATCATCCGAACCACCCACCACCGGAACACGATCAACCCGGCCCCCGTCAGGGAAATCCCCGGCCGAATCGAGCACCAACGACACACCGGAATCCTCAACCATGAACGCCACACGCTCAGCCGGATAACCCGGATCCATCGGCACATAACCCGCACCCGACTTCAACACACCCAACAACGCCACCACCAGATCAACCGACCGCGGCAACAACACACCCACCACATCACCCCGGCCCACACCCAAGCCCCGCAAACCCCAGGCCAAACGGTTCGACCGCTCCTCCAACTCCCCGTATGTCAGGGCCCCACCGACACCGACAACCGCCACACCCTCACCGCACAACCCATCAACAACAGCCTCCACCATGTGCTCCACCCGGCCACTCACCACACCCGACACCGCCGACCCCACCGACAGCACACCAACCCGCTCCCGCTCCCCCACCGACCGCACATCCAACTCGGCCAGTACAGAGTCCGGATGCTCCGCCAGAGCGGAGACGACGGTGGCAAGGCGCTCGGGAACGAGGCGCGCGGTGGTGTCCGCGTAAAGGTCGGTGTTGTAGGTGAGGTAGCCGGTGATCGCGTCCTCGCCCTGCTCCAGGTGGAGCGAGAACTCGAACTGGGTGCCCGCCGGCGGGATGTCGAGCCGGGCGACGGTCAGACCGGGCAGGTGCAGGCTCCGCGACGGGGTTTCGTTGAGGGCGAGCATCGTCTGGAACAGCGGGCTGCGCGCTTGGCCGTCAGGGGCGGGCGCCGCGTGCCGGACGATCTCCTCGAACGGTGTCTCCGCGTGCTGGTGCGCTTCCACCAGGGCGTGGTGGGTGGCGCTCAGGGTCGCCGCGAGGGTGGCCTGCGGGTCCAGGGTCCGCCGTAGCGGCAGTGTGTTGGTGAAGAACCCGAGGATTTCAGCGGTGTCGGGGTGGGTACGGCCGCTGGTCGGGATGCCGATGGTCACGTCGTGGCTGCCCGACAGGGCGCCGAGGACGACGGTGACCGCGGTGGCGACCACGGCGAACGGGGTGGTTCCGGTACTCCGCGCGAGCCGCCTGACCGCTTCGGCGCTCAGCTCCACGGGGATGGCCGCGCCGTTGTGGGTACGGCGGGCCGGGCGCGGATGGTCGGTCGGGAGGTCCAGGGAGTGCGCCCCCGCGAGCCGCTCACGCCAGTGGACGAGCCCGGTGTCGTCCTCGGATAGGGGTACGGCAGCCCGCGAGTGCGCGAAGTCGCCGTACTGGAGAGCAGGGGCCGGGGCGAGCGGGCGGTCTTCGACAAGTGCCGTGTATGTGTGGGCTATTTCGTCGAGGAGGAGTGCGAGCGTCCAGCCGTCGGCGATGGTGTGATGCAGGGAGAGCAGGAGCAGGTGGGCGTCCTCGGTGCGGCGGACGATCCGGGCGCGGAACAGGGGGCCGTCGGCGAGGTCCACCGTGGACCGGCGCCAGTTCTCCAGCAGTTCGGCCTCGTCGTCCGCCGGTGCCGCGTCCGCTGCCGTCGATGGCAGCGGATCCCCGTGCCAGACCGGATGGACGACCTGGACGATCTCGCCGTTCTCCTCGCGCAGCGTGGTCCGCAGCACCTCGTGGCGGCGGGCGACCTCCTCGACGGCCCGTGCCAATGCCGGGGCATCGAGTTGGCCGGACAGCCGGGCCCCGCCGTTGAGGGTGTAGGCGAGATTGGCCTGTGGGTCCAGCGCGCACAGCAGCCACAGGCGCTTCTGGCCGGAGGTGGCGGGGATAGTGATGGTGCCGTCGGAGTTCGGGGTGCGCGGCGCGGTCGGGATGGGCTGGTGGCCGTCGCCCGAGCGCGGCAGGTGGGTGGCGAGTTCGGTGAGTGTGGGGTGTTCGAAGACGAGGTGCAGCGGGACGTGTGTGCCGAGGGCCGCGCCGAGTCGGTGGGTGAGACGGGTGGCGAGGAGGGAGTGGCCGCCGAGAGCGAAGAAGTCGTCGTCCGCCCCGACTTCGGTGACGTCCAGAACCTCGCGCCATATTTCGGCGACGAGTTCCTCGGCCGGCCCGGTGGGTGCCCGGTAGGCGGTGCGGCCGGTGCCGGGTTCGGGGTCGGGAAGCGCGTTCCGATCGATCTTCCCGTTCGGGAGAAGCGGGAACTCCTCCAGGCCGACGAAGACCGAAGGAACCATGAAGTCCGGCAGCCAGGTGCGGACGTGGGAGGTCAGCTCGGCGGCGATGACGTCGCCGGGCTTGTCCGGGACGACGTACGCGACCAGACGCAGTGATCCGGATGCGTCCTCGCGGGCAACGACAACGGCTTCGTTCACCTGCTGGTGGCGGCGGAGGACTTCTTCCACCTCGCCCAGCTCGACCCGGTGA
>NZ_JARJHW010000129.1:0-21399 GCF_040560175.1 Streptomyces panacea | reverse complement strand
TCACCGATCGGAGGGGCCGCCGAGCCCCTGCGCGTCCACGGCCTGAGTAGCTACGGTTATATATCCGGCCGTGGTGAAGGGCCGTACTCGCCCGCGGCCCCCGATGCGGCGCTCCCCTCCCCCACCGGGCTCGACACCCGGCGCCGGGCGCCTCGCGGGGACGCGGAGCCGCCCTGGACCGCCGGCCGTCCGCCGCCCGCGAGACCACTCGAACGGGGGACGGTCCGCCGGCCGGCCCGCCCGGGTCCCCACTGCTGCCGTCACGTCGTACGGCCGGGCGCCCCGGCTCGCCACGGGAGTTCCGGCGATTCGCAGGTGACAACACAGGCCGTGGCATGGGTACTTCATTCGGGTGAGCCGGTGGGATCGGGTGCTCCATCACCGTCCGCCGTCTGCCACTGTGTGCCGTGCGCCAGTGGTCATTCAGGCCCGGCGGAGGGCCTGAGCGGCCCCCGGCGGGGCCGTGAGGAAGCGGCGGACCGGCGGACACCCACCGGGCCGGTCCCACGGGTCGGCCGGGGGGAGCGGGCCGCGCGCCGCGACCGCCTGTGTCAGGCCGCGCCGTGGGACGGCCGGCTGCGTCTCGCCTCCCAGGCCGCCGCGACGGCCCCGGCGTTCACCGCCCTCGCACGCGGTTGTGGTCCTGTCCCTTCGGAGCGCTTGGAGCCAAGGTCATGCACGTCGCCCTCACCGGCGCCACCGGATTCCTCGGACTGCGCCTGCTGCGCCGTCTGCTCGACACAAACCGGTCGGTGACGGTCCTGGTCCACGCGGGGTCGGGGGACGCGCTGCACCGCATCACCCGGTTCTTCGAACTGACCGGCGTGCCCGAGGCGTCTCTCGCCGAACTCCCCGACCGGCTGCGGGTCGTGGAGACCGAGTTGGAGCGGCCCGGGTTGGGGCTGTCCGCGCGCGCGTTCGAGGAGTTGGCCGACGGCCTCGGCGCTATCTGGCACTGCGCGGGCAGCATCAACCTGGCGGGAGACCTCGCCGAGCTGCGCCGGACCAACGTCGAAGGGACCCGGCACGTACTGGAGTTGGCCGCCGCCGGACGCGCGAGACCCCTGGTCCATCACGTGAGTACCGCCTTCGTCGCCGGGGGCCGCCGTGCGGGGGTGGCGTACGAGGACGAGCTGGACGACGCGTACGGCTTCGAGAACGCCTACGAACGCTCCAAGTACGAGGCGGAGGTGCTGATCCACGCGTGGTCGCGGGAGCACGGGCGCCCGGTGGTGGTGCTGCGGCCGAGCATCCTCGTCACGGACCTGCCGCCGCACCCGGAGCTGCCCTCGCATCCGCTTCAGGTCGTCGAGCGGATCCTGCGCGACGCGCGACGCACCGCGGACGGGCGTCCCCGCGTCCGGCTGTTGGGTCATCCGCACGGCCGGCTGAACCTGATACAGGTGGAGCACGCGGCCGAGGTCATGGTGCGGCTGGCCGACCGGACGCCCTCGGGCGGCGTCGACACGTACCACGTCGTCCACGACCGCGACGTGCCCGTGCTGACGATCGCGACCCTGCTGGAACGGCTGGCCGAGTTGTCGATCGACCTGGTCGCCACGGTGCCGGACGACCCGTCGGCCCTGGAGGCGCTGGCCGACTGCTACCCGGGTCTGACGGGCTACCTGACGCACCGGCGGCGCTTCGACGACACCCGGGTCCGGGCCCTGCTCGGGGCGTCGGCGGCCTCCAGCCGGGTGGACCTCGACTACCTGTGGTCCGGCCTGGTCCCGAGGGGCCGGGTGCCCGCCGGGCCGTCACCCACCGCCGTCCTCCCGTCCGCCCGGCCCGCCTGACCCGCCCGGCCCGCCTGACCCGCACAACTCCCCTCCCCCTGGAGCCTCTTCGTGTCCGTCCTCTCCGCTCCCGTCGCCCCCGCCGCGTCCCCACCGGTCTTCTCCCCCGAGGACATCGCCGCCCGGGCCCGACGGATCCGGGAACCCGTACACATCGTCAGCGGGCCGAGCGGCCGTGAACTGGGGCTCGCGGCCGGTCCCTTACCCGACGGCCCGGTGCTGGGGACGCTGCCGCCGCTGTACCCCGAGTGGCTCGGCGGGCGCACCTTCTGCGAGGCGCACGACGTCCGTTTCCCTTATGTGGCGGGCGAGATGGCGAACGGCATCGCGACCACCCGGATGGTGTCCGCGATGGCCCGGGCGGAGATGCTCGGCTTCTTCGGCGCCGGCGGCCTGGGGTACGCCGATGTGGAGCGGGCCGTGCACACGCTGGCCGGGGAGCTGCGGTCCCGTTCGAACTGGGGCGTGAACCTCATCCACTCACCGGCCGAACCCGCGCTGGAGTTCCACGTCGCCGAGTTGCTGCTGCGCCACGGTGTGCCCCGGATCTCGGCGTCGGCGTTCATGGAGCTCACCCCGGCCGTCGTGCTGTGCTCGGCCCGGGGACTGCGGCGCGGCTCCGACGGCTCGATCGTCCGGCGTACGCGGATGCTCGCCAAGGTCTCCCGGCCCGAGGTGGCCGAGAGGTTCCTCTCGCCCGCACCGGCCGCACTGCTGGACGGGCTCGTCGCCCAGGGGAAGCTCACCCAGCAGGAGGCCGGGCTGGCGGCCCTGGTACCGGTGGCCGAGGACATCACCGTGGAGGCCGACAGCGGGGGCCACACCGACAACCGGCCGCTGTCGGTCCTGCTGCCGAGGATCGCTCTGCTGCGCGACGCGCTGTGCCAACGGTTCGGCTACCGCCGGGCGGTCAGGATCGGCGCGGCGGGCGGGCTGGGCACGCCGGCGGCGGTGGCCGCCGCCTTCGCCCTCGGCGCGTCCTATGTCGTCGTCGGATCGGTGAACCAGACGGCCACCGAGGCGGGTCTGTCCGACGAGGCCAAGGCGATGCTCTGCGAGGCGGATGTCGCCGATGTGGCCATGGCACCGGCGGCGGACATGTTCGAGCTGGGGGTCACGCTGCAAGTGCTTTCCCGGGGAACGATGTTCGCCCAGCGGGCCGGCAGGCTCCACGCCGCCTACCGGGCGCACGGTTCGCTGGAGGAGATCCCGCCCGACGTGCGCGCCGCGATCGAACGGGGCGTGCTGCGCGCCTCGTTCGACGAGGTCTGGCAGCGCACGCGCGCGTTCTGGGAGCGGCGCGATCCCTCGGAGATCGCGCGTGCGGAGGCCGATCCGAAGCACCGTATGGCGCTGGTCTTCCGCTGGTACCTGGGGAGTTCCAGTCGGTGGGCGATCACCGGCGAGGCGGCCCGGCGTACCGACTACCAGATCTGGAGCGGCCCGGCGACGGGCGCGTTCAACCGCTGGGTCGCGGGCACGTTCCTGGCCGAACCGGCGAACCGGTCCGTGGTGCAGATCGCGCTCAACCTGCTCGAAGGCGCGGCGGTCCTCACCCGCGCCCATCAACTGCGCACCTATGGAGTCCCGTTGCCGTCCGAGGCATTCGCCTACACCCCGCGCGGGCTGGCATGAGCGGCCCCGGCGCCCCGGAGGCGTCAACAGTAGTAGCCCGCAGCGCTAGTGATGACGCGTCAGCTCGTGCCCGAGGGCAGGTGCCGATCGCCGTGGTCGGTGTCGGCGCCATGGTGCCCGGCGCGACGGACGCGGCGGGCTACTGGCGGATCCTGACCGGCGGGCGGGATCTGCTCACCGAAGTGCCCGCGTCCCGCTGGCTGCTGACGGACCATTACGACCCGGATCCGGCCGCCCCAGACAAGACGTACGCCCGCCGCGGCGCGTTCCTGCCGGAGGTGGACTTCGATCCGCTGGAGTACGGTGTGCCGCCCGCCAACCTGGCGGCGACGGACACCTCCCAACTGCTCGCCCTGATGGTCGCCGACCAGGTGCTGACCGACGCGGGCGGTCTGCCGGGCATGGACCGGGACCGGGTCGGCGTCATCATCGGCGCGGCCTCCCTGGAACTGCTTCCGCACATGTACGGACGCGCGCATCGCCCGGTGTGGCTGAAGGGGCTGCGGGAGAGCGGTCTCGCCGAGGCCGAGGCGCAGTCCGTGTGCGACCGCATCTCGGCGTACTTCAGCCCGTGGCAGGAGTCGACCTTCCCCGGCCTGCTCGGCAATGTCGTCTCGGGGCGGATCGCCAACCGGTTCGATCTGCACGGCACCAACCACACCACCGACGCCGCCTGCGCAAGCTCCCTGGCGGCACTGTCCACGGCGGTCGGTGAGCTGACGCTCGGGCGGGCCGACCTGGTGATCAGCGGCGGTGTGGACACCGGGAACGACATCGGCATGTTCCTGTGCTTCTCCAAGACGCCCGCGCTCTCCCCCACCGGTGACTGCCGTCCGTTCTCGGACGCGGCGGACGGCACCATGCTCGGCGAAGCGGTCGTCATGTACGCACTGAAGCGGCTGTCCGACGCGGAGCGGGACGGCGACCGGATCCACGCGGTGATCCGGGGCATCGGCACCTCGTCCGACGGCAGGGGTACGGCGATCTACGCGCCGCTTCCCGACGGTCAGGTACGGGCTCTGGGACGCGCCTACGAGGAGGCGGGCTACGGTCCGCGGACGGTGGAGCTGGTCGAGGCCCACGGGACCGGCACGAAGGCCGGCGACACCGCCGAACTGACGGCGCTGCGCGAAGTGTTCGAGGCGTCGGGACGCGACGACGGGCAGTGGTGCGCGCTCGGCTCGGTCAAGTCGCAGATCGGCCACACCAAGTGCGCGGCAGGTGCGGCGGGGCTGCTCAAGGCGGTCATGGCCCTGCACCACAAGGTGCTGCCGCCGACCATCAAGGTCGACCGGCCCGTGCCGGCCGCCGCCGCCCCGGACGGCCCGTTCTACGTCAACACCGAGGCCCGGCCGTGGGTGCGGCCCGCCGGTCATCCGCGCAGGGCGTCGGTGTCGAGCTTCGGCTTCGGGGGCAGCAACTTCCACGTCACGCTGGAGGAGTACGTGCCCTCGGGCACCCCGGCGCGGGTGCCGCCGCGCCATCGCTCCGCGCCCAGCGAACTCGTCCTGTTCAGCGGCGTGTCGCCGGCCGACCTGGTGCCGCCGGAGACGTACGGCGACCGTCAACTGGCGGCGCTCGCCAGGGAGAGCCAGAGGGCGTTCTCGCCCACCGATCCGGTGCGGCTGGCCGTCGTCGCCACGGACACCGAGGACCTGCGGGAGAAGTACGCGCGGGCGCTGGCGCTGATCAGGCAGCGGCCCGGCACGGCGTTCTCGACACCGAACGGTGTCCGGTACGCCTCCGGGGATCCCGTGCCCGGCCGGCTCGCGTTCCTGTTTCCGGGGCAGGGATCCCAGTACGTCGGGATGGGCGCCGACCTCGCGATGCTCTCGCCGGCCGCCCAGGCCGTGTGGGACCGGCTGGGCGGCACCAGCTTCGACGGGCGCCCCGTGCACCGGTCGGTGTTCCCGCCGCCCGCCTTCGCCGACGAGGAACGCGCGGCACAGGCCGCGCGTCTGGCCGCCACCGAGTGGGCGCAGCCCGCGCTCGCGGTGCACGCGCTCGCCTCGCTGGCCGTACTGCGGGATCTGGGGCTGCGGCCGGACTGCGTGGCGGGCCACAGTTTCGGTGAGCTGGTGGCGCTGCACTGCGCGGGTGCCCTGGACGCCGAGGCCCTGGTCGGGCTGGCCCGCAGGCGCGGTGAGCTGATGCGGGACGCGGCCGGGGTACCCGGCGCGATGCTGGCCGTGACGGCGGACCGCGAGACCGTGATGGCGGTGCTGGCCGGTGAGGAGTTCGGCGACATCTGGCCGGCCGGCCTCAACTCCCCGCTCCAGGTGGTGCTTTCGGGAACGTCGGAGGCTGTCGCGCGCGCCGGGAAGGCGTTCGCGGCCGTTGGGGTCGACACCCGGCGGCTGACCGGTTCGACCGCTTTCCACAGCCCGCTGGTCGCCCCGGCGGGTGAGCCGCTCGCCGCGTTCCTGCGTACGGTCCCGCTCACGAAGCCCCTGATCGAGGTGTACGGCAACGCGGACGCGGCACCGTACCCGTCGTCACCCGACGAGGTACGCCGCCGGATCGCCGACCACCTGGCCTCACCTGTGCTCTTCCAGGACCAGATCGAGGCGATGTACGCGGCAGGGGTGCGGACCTTCGTCGAGGTCGGCGCGGGCGCCGCGCTGAGCGGCCTGGTCGGACAGATCCTGGGCGGGCGTGAGCACGCGGCCGTTCCCCTGGACCGGCATGACCGGTCCGGGGTCAGCACCCTGCACACCGCGCTCGGTGAACTCGCCGTACGCGGTGTCCCGCTGGACTTCGATCCCCTCTGGGCGCCGTACGGCTCGCCCGGTACCTCAGTGAAGGAGCGCGAGCCCCGGATGACCGTGCAGATCAGCGGAGCCAACTACGGGCAGCTCTACCCGCCGCGCGGCGAAGCCGCCGCACCGCAGCCGCCCGTGCCCGCGTACGCCCCGGCCCCTTCGTCCGACATCTTGGCGGTCCCCATGCCCGCGTACGCGCCGGCTCCCGCACCCGTACCCGCACCCGTCCGGACTCCGGAGCCGTCGGCCTACGAGACGGTTCCGGTCCAGGAACCGGAGCCCGCGTACGGCGCCGTGTCCCCGTACGGAGCCGAGCCCGACGCCGGCTTCGGCACCGAGTGGTACGCCGCGGTGGAGAGCGTCCAGCGGCAGACGGCGGAGACCCACGCGGCCTGCCAACGCATGCTGACCGACAGCCATATGGCCTTTCTGCGGATGACCGAGACCACCCTGGCCGCGATGCTCGGGGCGCAGGGCGTCGACGCCGTGCCCGATGCTGCCGCTCCCCCGGTACCGCTGCCGCTCCCCCGTTCGGCGGCACCCCGGCGTGCCCCGGCACCCGCGACACCCTCCCCGGCTGCGGTCGGTGTTCCCGTGACCGTGCCCGCCGTCGTACCCGCCGGGCCGGGCGGGGAGCCGGGCGGGGGGCCGTCGCCCGCGCCGGTCGTCGTCGAGGAACGGGCACCGGCCGCCGTCCCGGTGGCCCCCTCGGCACCGGCCGCCGACGCCGCGCCTCTGTCGGCGTCGGAACTGGAGGAACTCCTGCTCTCGGTGGTGGCCCGGCTCACCGGCTACCCGACGGAGATGCTCAACGTGGACATGGAGCTGGAGGCGGATCTGGGAGTCGACTCGATCAAGCGCGTCGAGATCCTGTCGGCCGTACGCCGGAAGGTGGGCGACATGGCGACGGGAAACATCGGACAGCTCGGCAAACTCCGCACGCTGCGCGAGATCGTCGAGGCGCTCACCCCGGCCGGCGGACCGTCGGAGGCCCCTGCACCGGTCTCCCCGGCGGTGACCGGGCCCCCGGCCGTCCCGGAACTCCCCGCCGTGCGAACCGAGTCCGGGCAGCGGACGGCGCTGACGAGGCTGGTGCCGCGCGCGATGGAGTCACCGGCGTCGGGCCTCGCGACGGCGGGGCTCCTGGACGGGCCGCTCGTGGTGGCGGGCGGGGGCGCCGCGATCACGGCCCTCGTCGCGCGGAAGCTGGCGGAGCGCGGCGTGGACGCCACCGCCGTGGCTGAGGTGCCCGAGGACGCGCGTTCAGTCGTACACCTCGGCGGGCTGACCGGGGACGGCACGCCGGACGACGCGCGGGAGGTCCACCGGTCGGTGTTCCGCGCGGCGCGCGCGGTGGCGGCGCGGGCCGCCGAACGGGGCGGAGTGTTCGTGACCGTGCAGGACACCGGGGGCGACTTCGGACTCGGCGGCCACGCACCCGACCGCGCGTGGCTCGGCGGCGTCGCCGGGCTGACCAGGACCGTGGCGAAGGAGTGGCCGGGCGTCTCGGTCAAGGCCGTCGACTGCGAGCGGGGCGGGCGCGGCGACGAGGAGGTCGCCGAGGCGATCGTGCGTGAACTGCTGGAAGGCGGGCCCGACTTGGCGGCGGGTCTGCGCGCGGACGGCACCCGCACCACCCTGCGGACGGTGCCCGCTCCGGTGACACCCGGCAGCGCCCGGCGGATCACCCCGGAGTCCGTGATCGTGGCCACCGGAGGGGCCCGCGGGGTGACCTCCGCCGCGCTGCTGGACCTGGCCAGGACCCACCGGCCGCGAATCGCGCTGCTCGGCAGGACCGCACCGGCTCCTGAGCCGGCGGGGCTCGCGTCGGCCGCCGACGAACCGGCGCTCACCCGTCTGCTCGCCGGGCGTTCGGCCGACGGCGCGGAGGACTCCTCGCCCGCCCAAATCGCGGCCCGGGCCCGGGAGATCCTGGCCGCGCGCGAGGTACGGGCGACGCTGGCGGCGCTGGAGGCGGCGGGATCCCCCGTGCGGTACGTCCAGGTGGACGTCCGCGACGGCGACGCCGTCGCCGCCGCACTGCGCGACGTACGTGACGCGTGGGGGCCGGTCACCGGCATCGTGCACGGTGCGGGAGTGCTGGCCGACAAGCGGATCGCCGACAAGACCGACGAGCAGGTGGAGCTGGTCATGTCCACCAAGGTGGACGGTCTGCGCGCGCTGCTGGCCGCGACGGCGGACGATCCGCTGGACGTGATCTGCCTGTTCTCCTCGGTGGCCGCTGTATTCGGCAACGCGGGGCAGAGCGACTACGCCATGGCCAACGAGGTCCTGGGGCACGTCGCGTCGGCCGAGCGGGCCCGCCGCCCAGGCTGTCTGGTGCGGTGCATCGCCTGGGGACCGTGGCGCGGCGGCATGGTCACGCCCGCTCTGGCCGACCATTTCGGCCGGTCCGGGGTTCCGCTGATCCCTCTGGAGCAGGGGGCGGCCGCTTTCACGGCCGAGCTGGACGGCACAGCCGGTGAGGCCCGCGTCGTCCTGGTGGCCGGGGACGATCCGGCGGCCCTGTCCCCGGCGGGCGATCCGCGTCCGGCGCAGCTGCTGGTCCGGGCGGAGAACCTGCCGCAACTGGCCGACCACGCGCTCGCCGGGGTTCCCGTGCTGCCCGTGGCGATGGTCCTGAACTGGTTCGCGGGAGCGGCGACCGCCTGGCTGCCGGATGCCGGCCCGGCCGTGCCACTCGTCCTGCGCGACCTGCGGGTGTTCCAGAAGTTCGCCCTGCCCGAACTGGGCGGCACAGGCCACCGGTTCACCGTGCACGGCAGCCGGGGCGCCGCCGGCTCGTCGACGGGGCTGGAGGCGGAACTGCGCGGGGAGAACGGGGTGGCGCACTTCCGGGCCGTACTGGACACCGGGGCCGAGGAGCCGGATCCCGCCACGTGGGGCAGCCCGGACGGCCTCAAGCCGCTGGACCGCGCCGAGTTGTACGACGGGGAGAACCTCTTCCACGGCCCCCGCTTCCACTCCGTCCGCTCGCCGCACGGTGTTTCGGAGCACGGGGCCGAGGCGATCGTCGCCGGCGTACGCGCCCTGGAGTGGCCCGGTGAGTGCTGGCCGCTCGACCCGGCCGCCCTGGACGCCGCGCTCCAACTCGCCCTGCTCTGGGGGCAGAAGGTGCTCGACGCGGCGACGCTGCCGATGGCCGTCGCGGAGTGCCGGGTGTACCGGCGCGGCCCGGTGGACGGCACGGTGCGGTGTGTGCTGCGGGGCCGGAAGGCGCACAGCACGGGGGCGCGCTGCGATGCGGCGCTGATCGACGCCGATGGCGCCGTCCGTCTGGAACTGCTCGGCGTGGAACTCGTCCGCCGCCCCTCCTGAGCCCGGCCCCTCCTGAGCCGGCCGCCCCTCGGAACCGGCCCGAGCCCCTCCGAACCGGCCCCGCCCTGCCGTGAAGTGAGACCCGCATGGAATTCGAACCGATCGCTGTCGTCGGCCGGGGCTGTGTGCTGCCCGACGCGCTCGATCCGGACACGTTCTGGGACAACATCGCCGCGGGCCGCACCAGCCTGTCGGCCGTCCCGGAGGACCGGTGGCGGCTGCCGCGCCGCTGGGCCATGGGCACGGTGGACGACCACCTCGACCGCACCTGGACCGATGTCGGCGGATACGTAAGGGGGTTCGAGTCCGTCTTCGACCCCACCGGATTCCGGCTCGCCCCGGAGCGGATCATGTCGCTGGACCCGCTCTTCCACTGGGTCATGTACGGCGTCCGGCAGGCACTCGCGGAGGCGGGCCGCGAGGGCCCGCTGCCACGCGCCGGGCTGGTGCTGGGAAACCTGTCCTATCCCACGCCCACCGGGGCGGCTCTCGCCGAACACGTCTGGCTGTCCGCCCAACGGCCCCCGCTCCGGGACGCGTTGCTGACGGGAGAGCACCGGCGGCGGCCCGACGCCCTCAACCGCTTCTCGTCCGGGCTGCCCGCCCGGCTCGCGGCCCGCGCCCTCGGGCTGGGCGCGGGCGCCTGGGCGCTCGACGCCGCCTGCGCGTCGTCGCTGTATGCCGTCAAGCTGGCGTGCGACCGGCTGCACGACGGTACGGCGGACCTGATGGTGGCCGGTGCGGTCAGCCGGGCGGACCCCCTCTATCTGCACGTCGGCTTCTGCGGCCTGTCCGCGACGAGCCGCACCGGGCGCAGCAGGCCCTTCCACCGGGACGCGGACGGGCTGGTGCACGGCGAGGGCGCCGGGTTCGTCGCCCTGATGCGGCTGTCCGAGGCCCGCAGCGCCCAACTGCCCGTGCTGGGTGTGATCCGTGGTGTCGGGCTGTCCAACGACGGGCGCGGCGCCGGGCTGATCAGCCCGGCGGAGGAGGGCCAGGTCCGGGCCATGCGCCTGGCGTACGACACGGCGGGCGTCGCGCCCGGGTCCGTGTCGCTCGTCGAGTGCCACGCGACGGGGACGCCGGTCGGGGACACGGTGGAGGCGCGCGGTATGGCCCGGGTCTTCGGGACCGGTGACGACGTGCCCATCGGTTCGGTGAAGTCGAACGTCGGGCACCTGCTGGCGTCGGCGGGTGTGGCCGGGCTACTGAAGGTGCTCGGGGCGCTGCGCGCGGGGGTGCGTCCGGCGACGCTCGGCGCGCAACGGCCGCTGGAGGCGCTGGCGGGCACGCCGTTGCGGGTGCTGACCGAGGCGGAACCGTGGTCCGGGCCGCGCCGGGCGGCGGTGAGCGCGTTCGGGTTCGGCGGGACCAACGCCCATCTGGTGGTGGACCTTCCGGACGGCGACCCGGTGTCCGCCGTACCGCGTCCGGTCCGTCCGACGGCCTCCGTGACGGCCCCGGTCCGGGCGCGGGAATCGCCGGGCGGCCGTACACCGGTGGCGATCGTCGCCGTCGGCGCCCGGGTCGGCGACGGGACCTGTACGGAGGACTTCCGGCGGGCGGTGCTGGGCGGTGAACGGTGTGGCCCGGTCGCCGGGATCGCCGTGGAGTTGACGGACCTGTGCTTCCCGCCACTGGCCCTGGAGCGGACGGTGCGCCATCAGCTCCTGGTGCTGGAGGCGGCGCGGGAGGCCGCCCGGTCGGTGTCCCTGCCCCGGGAGCGGACCATGGTGGTCATCGGCATGGGGGTGGACCCCGAAGTGGCCCGCGCGGGCGCCCGTTGGAGGGTTCCCCACTGGCTGGAGCGGGCTGGGCTCGCGATCACGCCGGAGTCGGCGGACCTCGCACGGGACGCCTTCGTGCCGCCCATGACCGCGGAGGGCGTGGTGGGCACCCTGCCGAATCTGGTGGCGAACCGGATCAGTACCCAACTCGACCTGGCGGGACCGGGTTTCGCGGTCTCGGCGGAGGAGGCGTCCGGGCTGGTGGCGCTGGAACTCGCGGCGCGGGCCGTCCGGTCGGGGGAGGTCGACGCCGCGCTCGTCGGCGCCACCGACCTGTCCTGCGAGGCGGTGCACCGGAGCGCCCAGCGGGATCTCGGCCGCGAGGACGATCCGGGGGACGCCGCCGTCGTCCTGGTCCTCAAGTCCCTGGACACCGCGCGCCGGGACGGTGACACCGTCGTCGCCCTGCTCGACGAGGACACCGCAGACACCACCGACACCGCCGACGCACCCGACATGGTCGTCGGGGACGGCCCGGACGCGGTGTTCGACCCCGCGTCGGCGTTCGGGCGCGCTCACGCCGCGTACGGGCTGGTCTGCGTCGCGGTCGCGGCGCTCTCGCTCCAGCACCGGGCGGTGCCGAGGCCGGGCGTTCCCGCGGACACCGGGGCCGTCGCGCACACCGCGAAGGTCACGGTGACACCGTTGGAAGGGCCCACGGCGAGTGTCCGGCTGCGCGCGGGGGACGCCCTGCCGTGGCTGCGGGGGCCGGCTCCGCGCCTGCGTGTCTATTCCGGGGCCGACCGCCGGGAGGTGCTGGCCGCGCTGGAGTCCGGTGCGGAGTCCGACGCCGGGCCGGCCCGGCTGGCGCTCGTGGCCGACGACGACGCGTTGCCGGGCCGGCAGGAGGCCGCCCGCCACTGGCTGGCCGAGGGCGGAGCCCGTCCGGCCGATGTGCTGTACCGGGACAGGCCGGTGACGGGGCGGACCGCGTTCGTGTACACCAACGGCTCGGCGGCGTACCCGGGCATGGGCCACGAGCTGATGCTCGCGCTCCCGTCGCTCGGCGGGACCGTCCGTGCCAGGCACGGGACGATCGGTGCCCGGCTGCGCTCCCGGGCGGAGCGGGGAGTGCTCGACCAGATCTGGGGCGCCGCCGAACTCGCCGTCCACCACACCGTGTTCACCCGGGGGGTGCTGGGGCTCCGGCCGGAGGCCGCTCTCGGGTACTCCTCGGGCGAGTCGGCCGCCCTGGTCGCGCTGGGTGCCTGGCCGGACGCCGCTGGGCTGTACGACGCCACCCGGGCGAGCGGTCTGTTCACCACCGAACTCACCGGCGAACTCCGGGCGGTGCGGCGCCACTGGGAGCGTCTGGGCGTCGAGGGCCGCCACTGGTCGAGCTATCTGGTCAGTGCGCCCCTGGAAGCGGTCCGTGCCGAGCTGGCCACCGAGGCCGCGGTCCACCTGATGGCGGTGAACGCCCCCGGAGTCTGTGTCATCGGCGGCGAGTCCCGCGCGTGTGCGGCCGTCGTGGCCCGGATCGGCGGCGACCTCGCGATCGAGCTCGACTACGACATGGCCGCCCACGCACCGGAGTTGGCGGAGATCCGAGAGGTCTGGCGTGCGGTCCACCACCGTCCGACCGTCGACGTGCCCGGTGTGCGGTTCTACAGCGGGGCCACGGGTCAGTCGTACCGGCCGACGGCCGAGCGGGCCGCCGAGGCGCTCACCGAACAGGGGTTGAACACGATCGACTTCGCGGCCACGGTCGAGCGGGCGTGGGCCGACGGTGTCCGGGTCTTCGTGGAGCACGGGCCGCGCAAGCTGTGCACCGGCTGGATCAAGCGGGTACTCGGCGACCGGGACCATGTGGCCGTCGCGCTCGACGCCCCGGGCGACACCCGGCTGCGGCAGCTCTGCCTGGCGGTGGCCGAACTCGTCGTCGCGGGCGTGCCGGTGCACGCCGACGCGTTGTTCGCCCGGCTCGCGGAAGCCGCCACGGAGGTCCCGCGTCCCGGGCCCACCGTCACCGTGCCCGTACCCGCGCCGCCGTGTCTGCCGCCGCTGGAGCCCGCCCTGGTGACGCTGCCCCGGGCCCCCGAGCTGGCGCCCGTACCGGACCGGGAGGCCGGCCGGTCCGACGCGCCGGGCGGCGCTGCCGGGCCCGGCCCCGCTACCGGGGGGCCGCGCCCCCTGCCCGAAGTCCGGTCGGCAAGCCGGGACTTGAGAGATCCGGGCGCGGCGGGCGCCCGCGCCGCGGTCCTCCGGCAGAGCCTGCGGGTCGCCGCGCTGCACCAGGAGATCACCGCCGGGCACACCGAGGCCCATCAGCGGTTCCTGCGGCTGTCCGCCCTCGCCGTGACCGCGCTGCGGAGCGCCGCGCCCGGCCCCGTACGGCCACCGGGCCCCCCTGCCCCGCGTCGGACCGCCGCGCCGCGGCCGGCCCCCGTACGGCCCACGCCCCGCTCGGCGCCGCTCTCGACACCCCTGCCCGCTCCCCCGCCGGAAGCGGTACCCGCCCAACTCCCCAGACCGGGGCCGAAGTTCGACCGCGCCCAGTTGGAGCACCTCGCCTCCGGGGAGATCTCCACGCTGTTCGGCCCGCGATTCGCCGAGCAGGACGCGTACGCGGTGCAGACGCGGATGCCCGCGCCGCCGATGCTGTTCGCGGACCGGGTCACCGGTATCGACGCCGTGCCGGCGGCGCTCGTCACGCCCGGCCCGGTGCGCACCGACGGGAGGATCTGGACGGAGACCGATGTCCGGCCCGACAGCTGGTACCTG
Source organism: Streptomyces panacea (assembly GCF_040560175.1). NCBI lineage: Bacteria > Bacillati > Actinomycetota > Actinomycetes > Kitasatosporales > Streptomycetaceae > Streptomyces > Streptomyces panacea. The sequence goes on along the minus strand of NZ_JARJHW010000129.1, from coordinate 7,356 downwards.
GATGCCACCGGACGTATCCCGGCCGGGCTGCTGATCGAGGCGGGCCAGGCGGATCTGCTCCTGCTCAGCTGGCTGGGCGTGGACCTCCTCAACCGGGGGGAGCGCGTCTACCGGCTGCTGGGCTGCGAGGTGACGTACCACGGCGGCCCGCCGCGAGCGGGCGACACCCTGCGCTACGAGATCTACATCGACGGCCACGCGGAGCACGACGGCATCCGGCTGGCTTTCTTCCACTACGACTGCTACGTGGACGGCGAGCTCCGGCTCAGCATCCGCGAGGGCCAGGCCGGGTTCTTCACCCCCGAGGAGCTGGCCGGCAGCGGCGGTGTGCGGTGGGATCCCGCCGAGCGCCCGCCGGGTGACGACCTGCCGCTGGACCCGCCCGCGGTGCGCGGCGGATGGACCCGCTTCGACGCGGACCGGGTGCGGGCTCTGGCCGAGGGGCGGCCGGCGGACTGCTTCGGCCCCGGCTGGGAGGCGACGGCGGCCCACGTCCGTCCGCCTCGGCTCGACGACGGCAGGCTGCGGCTGATCGACGAGGTGACCGCCTTCGACCCGGCCGGAGGGCCGTGGGGCCGCGGCTATCTGCGGGCCGAGACCCCGCTCTCGCCGGACGACTGGTTCTTCGCGGGGCACTTCAAGAACGACCCCTGTATGCCGGGCACCCTGATGCTCCAGGGCGGGCTCCAGGCGATGGCGTTCTATCTGGCGGCCATGGGCTTCACCGTGAACCGGGACGGCTGGCGTTTCGAGCCCGTCGACGGTCACCCCTGCGAGGCGATGTGCCGCGGCCAGGCGACTCCGGCCGACCGGCGGGTCGTCTACGAGGTGTTCGTGCGCGGTGTCTCGGCCGGGCCGGTACCGACGCTGTACGCCGATGTGCTGGGCTCGGTGGACGGGGCGAGCGCGTTCCTGGGCCGGGACGTGGCACTGCGGCTCGTACCCGACTGGCCGCTGTCGCAGTGGCGGCGCTCGGGCCCGCCCGTCGTGCAGGGCGGCGGTACACCGGTGCCGCTCCCGCTGCTCGGCGGGCTGGCCGGGCACCGGGAGGAGAAGCCGGTGGCGACGGCGGCCGATGGATTCCCCTTCGGCTACCCCTCGTTGCTGGCGTGTGCCTGGGGCAGACCGAGTGAGGCGTTCGGCAGCGCGTACGAGCCCTTCGACAGCACCCGTAAGGTCGCGCGGCTGCCCGGTCCCCCGTACCACTTCATGAGCCGGATCGTCTCGGTGGACGGTCCGCAGGGCGGTATGCGGGAGGGCAGCGGTGTCGTCGCGGAGTACGACGTGCCCGCGCGGGCCTGGTACTTCGAGCAGAGCGGCGGCCGTACGATGCCGTTCGCGGTCCTGATGGAGATCGCGCTGCAACCCTGCGGGTGGCTGGCCTCGTACGTGGGCAGCGCGTTGACCACCGACACGGATCTGCTGTTCCGCAACCTCGACGGGGCGGGAACGGTCACCGGTGAGGTCACTCCGGCGACGGGTACGGTCCGCACCCACGCCGAACTGACGCGTGTCTCCCGGAGCGGGGACATGATCATCGAGTCGTTCCGGGTGAGGTGCACGGCCGACGGCGTGCCGCTGTTCGAACTCTCCACGGTCTTCGGCTACTTCCCGCCGTCGGCCTTCGACCACCAGCAGGGTCTCGCGGTGTCGGCCCGGGACCGGGCCCGTCTCGACGAACCCTGCGACCGCGTGGTCGATCCGACCGCCCCGCTCGCTCGTCACCGCGCCGGCGAACCGCGACTGCCGGGGCCCATGCTGCTGATGCTCGACCGGATCACCGGCGACTGGCCGGACGGGGGCAGCAAGGGGCTGGGGCGGCTGCGGTCGGAGAAGGACGTGGTCGCGGACGAGTGGTTCTTCCGGGCCCACTTCTTCCAGGACCCGGTGCAGCCGGGGTCGTTGGGGATCGAGGCCATGTGCCAACTGCTCCAGTACCACCTGCTTGAGCGCGGCGCGGCGGACGGCGTTCCACGCCCCCGGTTCGAACCGGTACTGCCCGGCCGCGAGACGACCTGGAAGTACCGCGGCCAGATCACCCCGGCCAACCGGCTGATCCGGGTGGACATGGACATCGTGGAGAGCGGTACGGACACGCGGGGCCCGTACGCGCTGGCGGACGCGTCGCTGTGGGGCGACGACTCGTGCATCTACCGGGTGCGCGGGCTGGGCATGCGTGTGGTGTCCGACCCGGCTCCCGGCCCGGGCGGGAGTACGGGGGCGGGGGGTCCGGCGCCGTCGTAGCCCGTCCGGCACAGAGCGATTCCGGCGGCGACCCAGGACAACGCGGGAGTCGTGGACACGACCCGGGGCCGGAATCGTGCCACGAACCGGTGCCGGGTCAGCGGGTCCACGGCTCGGACGCCGGTCGGCACCGGCCTCCGTCGCCGTGGGCGTCGTGGACTGTCGCCGTGGGCGTCGTGGGCCGATGCCGATCGCCGGTCGATGTGCGGTCAGGGCCTATCCGGCGTCGGCCCCGATGTTCGGTGTGCTCGGGACGGCTGTCCCGTAGTAGTCCACCCCGCCGTTGCCGGACACGGCTGTGCCCGCTTTGAGCGCGGGTGAACCGGACTTGAGCGTGTAGGCCGCCGGGCACGGCTGCGGCCCCATGCCGAAGACCGGCGACCACGAGCAGGTACTGCCCGCGCCGGGCGAGGTGAACAGGGGGGCGACTTCCACGCCTGGTCCGGCGAGAGACCGCTGTTGCTGTCACTGCCGCTGGGCGATACGTAGTAGGTGGTGGCGGCGGCGTGCGCGGTGCCCGTTGCGGCATTCGCCAGCAGCAGACCGAGCATCCCCTGGGCTACCGGTGCCGCACATATTCGTGCCTTCATGCTTCTCCTCTCCGCGTGACCGTGACGACGCGCGGAGACGCGGACGACGGCTCATGGATGAGGCGTTCGCTCCACGGAGCGATCGAAGAACTCCCCTGGGGGCATCACTCCCTTCGCCCGGACGACCCACCGTCCGGGCCGCGGCTGCGCGTCCGGCGGTGGTCAGGTGATCAGGTGATGAGGAGGGTGCGTGCGGCCCGGGTCCGCGAGCTGTCGCCGGTGTGGATGTGGATCTCGCCCGGTTCCACGGTGAAGGTCCCGGCCGGGTCGTTGGTCCAGTAGCCGACGTCGTCGGCCCCCAGGGTGAAGCGGACCTCCCGCTCCTCCCCCGCCGCCAGCCTGGACCCTGAGGAAGCCGCGCAGCCGGCGGACCGGCTGGGTGATCGCCGCGGCGGGATCCTGGGCGTAGAGCTGGACCACGTCGTCGCCCTCACGGTCGCCGGTGTTGCGGATCGGGACGGTCACCGTCACCGTCGCGCCCTCCCGCAGCTCCCGCGACCCGATCCGTTCCCGGCTCAGCAGCGGGTCGCCCAGCGCGAAGGTGGTGTAGCTCAGACCGTGGCCGAAGGTGAACTCGGGTCCTTTCGCGAGGTCGAGATACTTCGAGACCTGTCGGGCGTCCACTCGACCGGCACGATCACCCTTCCGGCGGGCGAAGTCGCCGTGGTGGCCGAGGACTCCCGGTGACGCCCTCGGCTCGACGTCCGCCGACTTCGCCCGGAGGGGGTGCGTGGTGACGGGGCGACGGCCGCCCCGCTCGGTCATCAGCGGCCCCGCCGAGAGCGCGGAACAGCGCACCGGGGAAACCGTGTTGGTCCGCGGGCATACGCGCTTACTCGGCAATACCTCGCCGCTATCGCACGCATCGGTCGCCGACGGCCTTGAGTACCACGCCTTCCGGGCCCAATACCCCTTTTCGGGGCGGGGGTCGACCCGGTCGGCGACGCCATCCGGGTGGGATCGGGCGTTTCTCGCACGGGGACGGTGCCTCGCCGTGCCCTGCCCGTGGCATGAAGGTGTTGCAGCCGGGGAGATCCCGGAGGCTCACCGACAAGAAGGACAACCGCCATGAGCACACCGCACGCCGGGCACCGGACCGTCTCGGTGTTCGCCGGGGTTCTGCTGGCCGGGACGGCGCTTGCCGCTCCCGCCGTCGCCTCGGACCACCAAGCAGGCCCGGCACCCCAGTCCGCGCAGGCCGTCCAGTCCCCCTTGGCGGCCTACGCCCAGGGCCGAGTCATCGCCCATCCGTCGCTCAACGTGCGCAAGAGCCCGAACACCGACTACAAGCCCATCGGCTCGATCCCGTACGGCACCATCATCGACCTGGAGTGCAAGACCAACGGAGAGCTGGTGGACGGCAACCCCCGCTGGTACCTGCTGAAGCGCGGCGGCTGGGTGGCCGCCCGCTGGGTCGAGAACGTGAACGGGAAGACGCCCAAGTGGTGCTGACCGCGACTCACTGACCGCTGCCCCTCCCGCCGGCGCCACGCTGTCGCCGGCGGGAGGGCACGGCATCGTCGGCGTACTCCCGGTGCGGGAGCGCCCGCCGGCCCGGGACTCCGAGGTGACCGTGAAGTCCAGGTCGTACGTCCAGTTCGTATGTCCGGGACCAGCGGTAGGTGCGCGAGCGGTGGTTCAGCCGAGTTCGCTCATGCGTCGTACGGCGGGGGCGGCGGGGGCGGCGTGGGCTTCGATCCAGCGGGCCGGTTCGGTGATCGGTGGCGACACCATCACGGTGTCGATGCCGATGCCGATGCCGAGCCGGGCGTAGTGGGCCATCTCTTCGGTGAAGGCGTCGAGATCGCCGCCGCGGAGAGTGGGCCCCGCGTAGATGGCGGTCTTGCGGATCTGTGTGTGGTCCCGGCCCAGGTCGTCGCAGTGACGGCGCAGTACGTCGAGTTCCTGTTGGGCCTCGGTGTGGGTGAAGGTGATGAGGTTGCGGGCGTCCGCGTACTGGGAGACCAGCCGGAGGGTCTTCTTCTCGCCGTTGCCACCGACCATGATCTCCGGGTGCGGGGGTACTGACCGGGGCGGGCACGCTCCGGGTCTCGGCGAGCCGGTAGCGCGTGCCCTCGAAGGGGCCGTTTTCGAGCGGGTCCCACATCCGCTCGCAGATCCGCGGGGTCTCCTCCAGCCGCCTCAGCCCGCGTCCGCGGCCAGCAGTTTCTCCAACTGCTCGATCGTCGTGGGGATGACGCGCTGGAGGCCGGCGAGGTCCAGCCCCTCGTCGCCGATCAAGGTGAGCAGGGCGCGGTCGCCGATCGCGAGGACCATGATGTGGCCGCCGGCGCATCGCGTGACCACGTCCCGCAGTGAGCCGGTGTTGGCCTGCTCGGCCAGTCTGCGGCCCACGCCCAGGACCGCCGCCGCAAGGGCGGCGACGGACTCGGGATGGACCACGTCGGCGTCCGCCGCGACCAGGAGACCGTCGCCCGTCGAGATGACGGTCTCGCTCACCCCCGCGACCGTGTCGCGCAGGGCGGTCAGAACCTCGACGAGGGGGTCGGATGTGCGGGTGTCGTCCATGGCTGTTCCTTGCCGGTCGTGGTGGGCACGGAAACGTGCCCACCTGGTCAGGACAGGGCGTCGAGGCCGGCCCGGACCCGGCGCAACAGGTCCAGATCGGGAGGGTCCTTCTTGAGATCGCCCAGGGGCGGAAGCGCCGGAGGCCCCCCACCGTCGCGCCGGGGAAGCGGTGGTGGGAGAGTCCGGGGCGGTTTGCGGGCCTTGAGAGCACTGGCCATGGCGAGGTGGCGCCGCCGGGCGGCCCTGCGTCGTCGCGAACTCACGTGGTGCCCGGGAGAGGTGGCCGGCGGTTTCCCGGGGCACGCCGGGGCAGCGGTGACACGGGGACGGCGGGCGGGGGCTTCCGCGGATCCACGGCGCGGACCGCGGTACTGGGGCGGCCCACGGGGGCGGGGGAATCGCGGCGGATGAGCCCGAGGGCCTGCATCCGGCTCAGGTCCAGCATCACCGCGTACAGTCCACGCCCCACGGCGAAGGCGATGTCACGCGGGTTGCGGCGCTCGTTCACCGCGCTCAGCAGCGCCACGTAGCGGGGCTGTATACGGGAGACCGCGGCGCCCGCCCGGCGGATCCGGGTCCGGGCGAATTCCGACGGCTGCCCCCACAGGCCGGTCAGCAGGGCCGTACGCCGGGTGGTCTCCGCGGTGAGGCGTTGCGGCTGTACGGCGACGCCCGCGACGACGGACGGACCGGACTCGGTCAGTTCCCAGTCGCCGGGCGGGTTGAGCGCCAGGGCGAAGGCACCGTCGAAGACCGTTGCGGCGCAGACCACTTCGAACTCCTCCGGTCCGATGAGTCCGCGGGCCGCGAGTTCCGCCTTCAGGTCGTTCCCGGACGCGGAGGCCGCGGCGACAGTGGACGCCCACACGGTGTCGGTGATCCGGCCGGTCTTGAGCAGAATGGATTCTGCGCTGGGAGCGGCCGGAGTCTCGACCGAGACCACCAGCCCGTCGCGCAGATGGATCGACCCGCCCGGCGAACCGGGGAGGTGCACCGCGCCGGTGTACTGGTCCTGGTGCAGGGAGTTCAACAGCGCCGGGACATTGTGCGGACGGCCGGACCGTGGGCTCACGTCATCGCCCCCGTCGCGTAGACGCCCAACTCGTGCAGGGCCAGTGCCAGGTTGGCCTGCTCCCGCTCCAGCGTGGCGGCCAGGAACACCGGATCCCCCTGCCTCGGCAGACTACGCAGAATGTGGTGATGATGTGAACTGGTCACAACGATGCTCTCCAGATCCCCCTGGGCACCGGCGGCATGGAGTCCGTCACCGACGAGCGCGGCGAAGTCGCTGCATTCGATGCCGTCGACGCCCCCCAGGCCCGCCTGGCCGTAGACCAGACCGGTCACCGCGTCGACGAGCGCGACCGTGTTGATGCCCGATGCCGAGAGCAACTGGGACAGGGAAGCTTCGAGCGATGACACCCGTACCCCTTCACTGATACTTCACAAGATTACAAAAACCACAGTAGTTTAAGTTCAAAGTGTCAGAACAGAGCGTCTAGTTGTATTTTTCTGATCCGTCACCGATCAACGGTCAAAAAGCCACCAAACAGTCAAAGGCAGGGCAAGGGTATGAACCTCGAAACAGCGCTCAAGGAAGCCATGACCGTGGACGGTGCCATCGGCGTTGCCGTGGTCGACTACGAGAGCGGCATGTCGCTCGGCACCCTCGGCGGCGGTCAGGGCCTGGACCTGGACATCGCCGCCGCCGGCAACACCGAGGTCGTGCGGGCGAAGGCGCGCACACTCGCGACGCTCCAGATGAACGACACGGTCGAGGACATCCTGATCACCCTCGGCCAGCAGTACCACCTGATCCGCCCCATGACGAGCAGCAGCGGCAGCCTCTTCCTGTACCTCGCGCTCGACCGGAGCCGGGGGAACCTCGCGCTGGCCCGCCACGCGCTCAAGCGCATCGAGGCCGAACTGGAGGTCTGACAGCGGCCGGGCGTACGGCCGACCGCTCGTGCACCCCTGACGGTCCCTGACAGGA
>NZ_JARJHW010000128.1:0-21512 GCF_040560175.1 Streptomyces panacea | reverse complement strand
ATGAAGTTGTTCCAGCTGAAGACGAAGGCCAGCAGCGAGGCGGTCGCCGTGCCGGGCGCGGCCAGTGGCAGTGCGATCCGCCAGAAGGCGCCGAAGGCGGAGAGCCCGTCGGTGCGCGCGGCCTCCTCCAGTTCGACCGGCAGTCCCGCGAAGAAGCTGATCATGATCCACATGATCAGCGGCACCGAGACAAACATATGACTCAGGATCAGCACGGTGTAGGAGCCGACCAGCCCGGCCTGCGCGAACAGGTAGTACCAGGGCACGAGCAGCGAGATGGCGGGGACGATACGGGCGACGAGGATCAGCGAGCCGGTGCGGAACATCCGGAAGCGGCCCACCGCCCAGGCTGCGGGCACCGCGATCACTGCCGACAGCAGGGTCGAAACGACCCCGACGAGCAGGGAGTTGCCCATCGAGCGGACGATCTGGCCCGCTTCGACGATGCTGCGGAAGTTGTCGAGCGTGGGTGTGAACCACAGTCCCACCGTGGGGTCGGTGACCTGCACGTTGGTCTTGAAGGCCGCGGCGAACATCCAGATCACGGGGAGCGCGAAGATCAGGGTGACGATGCCGATCGCGATCCCGCGCAGCCACGAGCCGTACAGGCGCCGCCTGTTACGTCCGCTCGGCGGAGGAGTGGCCGGGGGTGGCGCGGTGCGCCCTGCGGAGGGAGAAACGACGGCACTCATGCGGCATCCCTTCCGGCACGGCGGCGGAGCAGCACCACGACACCGATGATGAACAGCGTGAACAGGACGAGGACGGCGGCGGCCAGGCCGTACTCCTGGTAGTCGAAGGTCAGTCCGTACGCGTAGACGTTGAGGGTCTCCGCCTCGAAGTCGGAGCCGCCGCCCGCGCCCTTGGTGGCGTAGAGGATGTCGAAGGTCTTCAGGGCGTCGACGGCCCGCAGGACGAGGGCGGTCGCGAGCGTCGGGCCGAGCATCGGCAGGGTCACGTAGCGGAAGCGCTGCCAGCCGCTCGCCCCGTCGACCAGGGCCGCCTCCTCGGGCTCCTCGGGCAGTGTGCTCAGCCCGGCGAGCAGCAGCAGCGTCATCATCGGGGTCCACTGCCACACGTCGATGAGCATCAGCGTCGGCAGCGACTGGCTCACCGAGCCGAGGAACTCCTGCCGGGGCAGGCCGACCGAGGACAGCAGGTGGTTGGCTATGCCGTTGGTCGGGTCGAGGATCAGCAGCCACAGGATGCCGATCGCGACCGGTGTCGTGAGCAGCGGGATGATCAGGACGGTGCGTACCCAGCGCATGCCCCGGAAGGCCTTGCGCATCAGCATCGCGAGGGCGAGTCCCAGCACGGTCTCCAGGGCGACCGCGCCGATCGTGAAGATCACCGTGCGGCGTGCGGCGGGCCAGAAGCGGCGGGTGTCCCCGAGTGCGTCGGCGAAGTTGCTCAGGCCGACGTTCTTCTTGTCTGCGTTCACCGCCCCGAAGGCGTCGGTGAAGCTCAGGTTGAGGGTGAAGACCAGCGGAAAGATGATCATGGCGCCGACGAAGATCAGCGCGGGCGCGAGCATCGTCCATTTCAGGCGGCGGTTGGCCTGTTCGAAGGTGCGGGGAGGTCGGGTACGTGTCGGCCGGGAGGCCGGAGCGGTCGGCCGGGCCTCGGAGACGTCGGTCCGGGACATCAGTTCTCCCTGTGGCGGTTGTCGCGGACGAGGAAATCCGCGAACTCCGCGTTCGCGTCACGGGCGACCGGTTCGACCGGCTCGCCGAGGATGCCGGCGACCAGTGGCCGGCCGATGATGTCCCTGGCCCGGCTCACCTGGAGGACCCGCGGCCGGTCGTAGCCGATCCCGCGCTCCGCGTTGACGCGCATGGTCTCGGCGAGTTCCGGCGGGAAGGCGGCGAGGTTTTTCGGGTCGTTCCACGCGGAGGTGCGGGCGCCGGGTATCCCGTCGGCCTGGATCGCGGCGACCATCTCCGGGCTCGACGCCCAGCGGATGAACTCCCAGGACTCGTCGCGCAGCCTCGAGAACTTGTTGATGCCGAGGCTCCAGGAGGGGATGTTGTGCGGCCGGGCGCCGGCGGGTCCTGCCGGGAAGGGGGCGAAGCCGACCTTCTCGCGGATCGTCGAGATCTTCGGGTCGAGGAAGTTGCTGTAGATCGCGTCGGCGTCGATGTAGAAGGCCGCCTTGCCCTGCGCGAAGATCGGCATGGCCTGTTCGAGATTCATGTTGGTCGCGCCCGGCGGCCCCGCCTTCGCGAGCAGCTTTCCGTAGAACGCGTACGCGGCGAGGGCCTGCGGGGTCGCGATGGCGGACTTGCCGTCCACGACGAAGTCGCCGCCGTACGAGTAGAGGAAGCTCGACCACTGGGACACGGTGCCGTTGCGCTGGCCGCGCCCGACGTAGCCGAAGAAGTTCTTCTTCCGGTCCGCCAGTTCGAGCGACGCGTCCATGAGCGCGTCGAGGGTCTTGGGCGGTCCGCCCAGGTCCTCGACGAGGTCCTTGCGGTAGTAGAGCGCCGGGCGCTCGGTGACGACCGGCACGCTGAGCACTTTTCCGGCGGTCACCGACGCGTTGCGCGGTGCCGGCTGGAAATCGCCCCAGGCGAAGTCCTCGTCCTGCTCGACGCGGTCGGTCAGATCGGTGAGCCAGCCGTTGTGCCCGAAGAGCAGTTGCTCCTGGAGGGCGCGGACCATCATGACATCGACGTCCGTGCCGGAGGCGTTGAGCTTCACGTTGTAGCTGCTGGCGAGCTGGTCGCCGGTGAGCATCGTGAGGGAGACCCGGCGGCCGATCCGATCTTCGAACTCCTCGGTACGGCGCTGGATCGCCTGCGACCAGACGTGGTTGATCGCCATGATCCGCAACGGGGTGCTCGCGGACGGTTTCCCACGCGGGGGCGCGCAGGCGCCGAGCGCCCCGAGACCTGCCGCACCGGCGACGCCGGCGGCCAGCCGGCCGAAGGAACGGCGGCTGAGGGACTGGCGGCTCGTGGACATCCTTGTCCTCGTCTCTCTCGATCTCCGGCTCACTCTGGTCCAACTGGTAGGACCACCCGGCCGAATGCAGGGGGACATTAACAGGGGTGATGAAATCCGGCCACCCCCTCCCTCCCCATGGAACGGTGCCGTGCCGGACATCGCGGGCCGGGCGGGGCTCTGAAGGCACGGCCCGGAGCGTGCTGCGGAAGGTTGTGTTCGAGCAGGTCAGGGCTTGGGCCGGGGCTGGTCCGGTCATGCGGCGAGGGCGAGGTTGTGCATGTGGGCGACGGCCGGGACCGCGTGGTGGGGGCCGGTGTCGCGCTGGTGGGAGTCGCGGAGGTTCTCGCAGCGCTTCACGCGGGCGAAGGCCTGTTCGGCGCGGGCCCGCACCTCGCGGTGCTCGGTGTTGTCCTCCTCGCCGGGCAGCAGGGTCCGGCCGGCACCGCCGAGAGCGGCCGACCGCCACCAGGACCGTTCCCGCCCCGCTCCCGCACCACCTTCAACAACCGCTCGAACTGCCGCATCCGCAGCCCCGTGAGCGTCTCCACCCACAACGGCTCAGCACACAACACCCCACCCATGCAGGAGAAACGCCCGCCCTACAGTCTTCCGCGACACGCTCCGTGCTGATCCCCACCAAAAGACGTGCACGGGTGTTGACCTCTCGGTGAGCGCTGTCCAGACTGCTGCGAGAGCACAGTCGCACTTGAATGGATATTCATCCGGAAGGTGATCTGATGCGAACACGGCCCGCACGTCGTGCGGCAAGGTGGCAATCGGGGACTCTGGCGGTCCTTGTCGGTGTGGTCATCGCGATGACCGCACCTGCGGTACCAGCAGGCGCGGATCCGTCTGCTGCCCTGGCGGCGTCGCCCCGCGCGTCAACGCCGGCAGCAACGAGTTCGGACAGCGCGAAGGGCAAGCACGCGTCGGGCGCCGAGCGTCCGCGCGTGATCGTGATGACGGATGGTGAGGTCGACGACCGGAGCAGCATGGTCCGGTTCCTCATGTATGCCTCGGACGTCGATGTGGAAGGCATCGTCCAGGTCAACTCGCGGTGGCAGCAGCACGGCCACAGTGACGACGGCTGGATCGAGACCGTCTACGCGGACTACGGGGAGATACTTCCGAACCTCCGGGTACACAACCGGAACTATCCCTCCGTCGAGCACCTGGAGTCCGTGACGCGCGTCGGCAACGAGACCCAGGGCGACCTGATGCTCCCGCCTGCCGACATGAGCACCAAGAAGACACCGGGCGAGAAGCTCATCATTCAGAAGCTCCTGAACCGTGACCCGCGGCCGATCCAGTTCCAGTGCTGGGGCGGTTGCAACACGCTGGCGTCCGCTCTGTGGACCCTGCAGACGGAGTATTCGGCCGACGACTACAAGCGAGCCGTGGCGAAGACGTACGTCTACGGCATCTGGTACCAGGACGACGGTGGGCGCTGGATCCAGAACCACGTTCCGAAGGCGCATGTGCTCGAAGCCTTCCAATGGAGGCACGTCTGGGACTACGGGAGCCTGGAAGGCCCCGCGCCGCAGGAAATCAAGAACCTCATGACGTCCGAGTGGCTGGACACCAACGTGAAGACCGGGCACGGCCCGCTCGGCGCCTACTACCCCCAGAGCTACGTGAGTGAAGGGGACTCGGCCTCGTTCATGCCGAACGTGGCCAACGGCCTCCAGGACTCCACGTTCGATTTCACCCTTCCTTCCTGGGGTGGTCGCGCCTCGGTGGACAACCCGTGTCTGCGGCCGAACCACTACACGGACTGGAGCCTCAAGGACGACGGCGATCCCAACAAGACGTACTGGCGCTGGCTTCCCGCGGCACAGAACGACTTCGCGGCGCGCATGGACTGGGCTGTCGCCGGCAAGTACGGGGAGGCGAACCACGCTCCCGTCGCACGGGCCGCGGACCAGCCGCGCCGGACGGTGCGTCCCGGCTCGACCGTCGTCATGGACGTGTCGCCCTCGAGTGACCCGGACAGAGACCGGCTGAACCACTCGTTCTGGCAGTACGGGGACGCGGACTCCGCTTCCGCCGACGTCTCGATCCAAAACCCGACGAAGTCGAAGGCAAGCTTCGTGGTCCCGAACGAGCCCGGCAAGCAGATCCAGGTGATCGCCGAGGTCAAGGACAACGGCACACCCGCTCTGACGTCGTACCAGAGGTACATCTTCACCATCGGCAAGAGTGCCTCCACGTCGGCCTGCCCCGCGGCCGACGCGGTCACCTGGAGTTCTCCCGAGGGGATCAGGAGCGCCGCGGACGTCAGCACCAGGGGCAGTCTGGTCCGGGCAGCGCGTCTGACGGCTGACACACCCGGATTCAACACGGCGACCACGGTCAACGGAGTGACGTTCGAGGCGGCCCCCTTCGTCGGGGACACCACCAACCTGGCCAATGGCGACACCATCGTGTCGACGGACGGCGCGGCCAGGGGAGCGTCCACCGGACTGGGAGGAGACGACGCCGCACCCTTCAGCGCTCTCGCCCCTGAATACAAGGCGCTTCTGCGAACGGGCTACTACAACGACGCCCCCACCGACGTGAGCGCCATCTCGAACAACGTGAAGGAGCGCGCCGGACAGACTCTGACCCTGAACAACCTGCGGGCCGGCCAGAAGTACCAGCTGCAGTTCTGGGTCAACGACTACCGGATAGGCGCCGCGGGAGCGAACCCGAAGCCGGATTTCAGCACCGTGCTGGACGACGGCAACCGCCGCGTCACCCTGCAGCACAACGCGCAGAACGTTCAGGGCGGCACCGGCCAGTACGTGACAGGAACCTTCGTCGCGACTGGTACCACCAGAACGTTCAACCTGGCCGGCAACAACACGAGGGAGAGTTCGAACAACCGAAGCGCGGTCTTCAACGCGTACCAGCTCCGCGCCCTGACCAGGTGACTCCCGGCCGATACAAGGCACTGCCGCCCGGCGAACCCTAGATCGGTGCGCCACGGAGTGGACCTGCGGGGGTGCCGTCAAACGGTACCCCCGCTTTCCGCGTGCCCCCGGCGGCCCTGGGGCGGGGGCGGGGCAGGATGCCCCATTTCGCAGAACCGTCGTCGAGAGGGTTGACGCAGGTGGCACACGTTCGTAGCTTGGGTGGCATGTTGAATCAAGACCGCATAGACATTCAGAAGTCGGTGGCGGAGCCGACCTACGGCGCCGGCGTCTGGCACTTCGCCACATATGTCGACCGCTACGCCACGGACGGATACGGCGAACCGCGCACGATCCTTGACGCGATCAAGCTGGCCGGGGAGGTCGGGGACCTGTCAGTCCTCGATCTGAACTGGCCCTTCCCTCCCGGAGACATCACCACCGCCGAAGTGCGCCAGGCACTGGCCGAACAGAACCTGCGGGCCCTTGCCGTGACACCGGAGATCTACACGGGCCGGTTCGCCAAGGGCGGCTTCACCAACCCCGATCCCGCCGTCCGCCGTCAGGCGATCGACCTCGTCGCCGCTTCCGCGGAGGTCGGCCGTGAGCTCGGGGTGGACTACGTCAAGATCTGGCCCGGTCAGGATGGCTACGACTACCCCTTCCAGGCCGACTACACCGACTTGTGGGGCAAGTCGGTGGACGCCCTTCGCGAGCTTGCCCAGTCCTTCCCGGACTTGAAGTTCGCGATCGAGTACAAGCCTCGCGAGCCGCGCAACCGGATGGTTTTCTCCTCTGTCGCACGTACGCTCCTGGCCATCGAGGACATGGGCGTCGACAACGTGGGCGTACTGCTGGACTTCGGCCACTCGCTGTACGGGGGTGAGACACCGGCTGAGGCCGCGCGGATGGCGATCGCCCGCGACAAGCTCTTCGCCATCGACGTGAACGACAACTTCCGCGGCTGGGACGATGACATGGTCGTCGGCTCCGTACACCTGATGGAGACCTTCGAGTTCTTCTTCGCCCTCGACGACGCGGGCTGGCAGGGCGTGTGGCAGCTGGACCAGTTCCCCTTCCGCGAGGATCCGGTGGAGGCCGCCCGCACCGGCATCCGCACGATGCGCGCCTTTCACCAGGCGCTCGGCTACCTCGACCGAGATGAACTGGCCGCAGCCCAAGCCGCACAGGATGCCCTGGGCGCTCAGCGCATCGCGAAGAGGGCACTGTTCCGCGCCCTCGCCGAGAGCGAGTCCGCATGACCCTGACCGTGGACATTCCCGCACCGCTGAACACCGACGTAGCCGTGGCCGACGCCTATCGGCAGCGCGGCGCCCAGCTGCGCGCCGCCTCGCCGGCCGCCGCCGCAGGGGAGCTCGCCGAGATCTCCACCGCCGTCCGGCGTGACATCCTCACCACCATCCAGGCCGCCGGCATGGGGCATGTCGGTGGTGATCTGTCGGTGACCGATCTGCTGGTGACGGCCATGTGGGGCACCCTTCGCATGCACCCCGACGACCACACCCACCCGCAGCGCGACCGATTCGTCCTCAGCAAGGGACACTGCGCCGCCGCCCTCTACTCGACACTGGCCTCCTGCGGCTACTTCCCCCGGGGCAGACTCAGCGAGTTCATGGCGCCGCTGTCCCCGCTCAACGGGCACCCCGCACGGTTGAAGGTCCCAGGCGTGGAGACCAACACCGGCCCGCTCGGTCACGGCTTTCCCGTCGCCACCGGCTGTGCGCTCGGCGCCAAGCTGCGCCATGAGACCTGGCGGACGATCGTCATCCTGGGCGACGGAGAAATGCAGGAAGGCAGCAACTGGGAAGCCGCCATGACGGCTGCCCACTACGGTCTGGACAACCTGACGGCCGTCGTGGACCGGAACAGGCTGCAGCAAGGTGCCCGCACCGAGGACACCAAGTCTCTGGAGCCGCTGGACGCGAAGTGGGCGAGCTTCGGCTGGGAAACGAGGGTGATCGACGGGCACGACCACGAGGCCATCAAGGCGGCCTACGCGCCGTCGACCACAGGACGCCCCGTCGCGGTGATCGCCAACACGGTGAAAGGCAAGGGCGTCTCGTTCATGGAAGACCGTGTCGAATGGCATCACAAGGTGCCCACCGATGAACAGGTCCGCCTCGCGCTTGAGGAGCTCAGCCGATGACCTCTGCGACGACACAGACACAGGCACCCGTATACGACTGCCGTGCGGACTTCGCCGACGAACTCGCCATTCTGGCGCGCGCCGATGAACGGATCATGGCTGTCTGCAACGACTCCGTAGGCTCCAGCAACCTTGTCAAATTCCGCGAAGAGTTCCCCAACCGCCTGGTGAACGTCGGCATCGCCGAGCAGGACCTGGTCGGGGTCTCGGCCGGCCTGGCGAACGCCGGTTTCATCCCCTTCGTCTCGGCCGCGGCACCGTTCCTGACCGGGCGCGCCCTGGAGCAGATCAAGGCGGACGTGGCCTACAGCTACCGGCACGTCGTACTGTGCGGACAGAGCCCCGGCGTTGCGTACGGCGAGCTCGGCCCCACCCATCACGGCATCGAGGACTTGTCGTGGATGCGTGCCATACCGGGGCTGGAGATCATCGTTCCGGCGGATCCCGCGCAGACCCGCAGTGCCGTGCGTTGGGCCGCCGCGTCAGGCCGGCCGACGTACATTCGTGTGCCGCGTTTCAAGGTGCCCAGCGTTACGCCCGAGGGCGCGCCCTTCGAAGCCGGGAAGTCCGTGTGTCTCGCCGATGGCTCCGACGTGACCCTGATCGCTGTCGGGACGATGGTCTCGCGTGCTCTGGGCGCCGCAGCTCTTCTCGGTGAGCAGGGCGTGTCGGCCCGCGTGTTGAACATGACATTCGTCGAGCCCCTCGATGTCGCCGCCGTGCGGGCCGCCGCACGGGAGACAGGGGCCATCATCACCGCCGAAGAGGGTCTCCTGTCGGGCGGCCTGGGCAGCGCGGTCGCCAGGGTCGTGGCCGAACACCACCCCGTTCCTCTGCGCATGATGGGAGTTCCTTCCTTCGCTCCCACCGGGAGCGCCTCCTTCCTGCTCGACTACTTCGGGCTGACCGCCGAGGGACTGGCAGGGGCCGCACGCGAGGTTCTGGGACGGCTGTGATGAGACCACATGTACTCGCAGTCGACCAGGGCACCAGCTCCACCAAAGCGCTGCTGCTGGATGACGGTGGCAATGTGGTGGCCAGGGCGAGCGTGCCGCTTGCCCAGACGCACCCCGGCCCCGGACTGGTGGAGCAGGACGCTCTCGCCCTTCTGGGCAGTGTCCGATCCGCTGTCGCGGAGTGCATGAAGGACCGCGATCCGCGTGCCGTGGTCGGCGTGGCACTGAGTACTCAGCGCGAATCCGCCCTGTTGTGGGAGGCCGCCACCGGCCGCCCGGTGGCCCCCTTGGTCAGCTGGCAGGATCAGCGAGGCGGTGAACGGGCCGCCCGCCTGGAGCAGGCGGGTGCGGGAGCCGACATCCGCAGAAGGACCGGCCTGCCGCTCGACCCCATGTTCTCCGCCCTGAAGATGGCCGCCCTCCTTGACACACACGACCCGTCGCGCGCGCTCACCCGCAAGGGGGCGCTGAGGCTCGGCACCGTCGATGCCTACCTGCTCCACACACTCACCGGCGAGACGGTCACCGAGATCGGCAACGCGTCCAGAACCCAGCTGGTCGATCTTGTACGAGGCGACTGGGACGAAGAGCTGCTGGAGTTGTTCGACATTCCGGGCGCCGCGCTGAGCCGTATCGTCGATTCCCACGGGCCGTTCGGAAAACTGCGGGGACTCGAACCCCTGGTCGACGGCACACCTGTGCTGGCCGTACTGGCCGATTCCCACGCCGCTCTGTTCGCGCATGCGGGCTGGCGGCCCGGAATCGTGAAGGTGACCTACGGGACAGGCTCCTCCGTGATGACAGTCGCCGAAGCCCCGCAACCTGCGGGAGAGGTGTGCAGCACCATCGCCTGGTCCATGGGCTCGCGCACATACGCCCGCGAGGCCAACATCCGGTCCACCGGGCGCACACTTACCTGGCTCGGTGAACTGCTCGGCGTCCCGGCAGAGGAGATCATCGAGCTGGCATCCGAGGCGGACGCGGGCGGCGTCACCCTGGTTCCGGCCTTCGGCGGACTTGGGGCCCCCTGGTGGGACGCCCACGCCGTGCCGCTCATCGCCGGTTTCGAGCTTGGCACCGGGCGCTCTCAACTCGCCCGGGCCGCTCTGGAATCCGTGGCGCTCCAGGTCGGTGACGTGCTCGCCGCCCTGCCGCCGGTACTGCAGGTCGTCGCCGACGGGGGATTGAGCCGGAGCGACTCGCTCATGCAGGCACAGGCCGATGTGGCGGATGTCGCTGTGGCGCGCACCCTTCATCACGACCTCTCCGCCGCGGGAGCCGCTCATCTGGCCGGTCTGCAAGTGGGGTTGTGGACCATCCGTGACCTGGAGAAACGGGCCGATCACGACCTGCGGATCTTCAGGTCCGACTGGGATGACGCGCGGCGCAGCGGCATCGTCACGCGATGGCACCGGTCTCTCGCTTCCGCTCGGGACCTCGGATCACGCGAGGAGCTGCATCCGTCATGACAACAACAGACCTGGCACCGGCGGACCGGAAACCGGCCGGTCGGCTCACCTGGCTGACTCTCGGGCGGGGTTCGCTGGCCGCCCTTCTGCTCCTCGTCGTCGTCATCGGACTCACCTCGACCTACCAGTCGGGCAGCGAGGCGGACCTGCGGGCAAAGCCACGGTTCGACCCTGTGAAGTACGCGTCGAAGACGTACACGTCAAAGGTCGCTCCGGCGATCGAGAAGAACGCCGTGGACATCGCCACCCTGCACAAGGCCATCGTGGCGAACCCCGAAGCGGCGGGCCAACGCTACGGACACCGGGCGGGGAGCGGCCCCTACAGCTTTTCCGTCGCCCTGACCGGCACGGCAGGCAAGGCCCGCAGCGGTCTCCTGCCCGTCACCGTGGAAGGTCTCGGCAAGGCAGGCGTCTTCGTGCAGATCGGTCCGGTGGTCAGTGGGACAGCGCTCCGGGACGCGCCGGGCTCGATCACGTTCGGGCAGTTCACGAACCAGGTCGAGTACGCGGATGCGGCCACAGCCCTGAACACCGAGATGAAGAAGAAGATCCTCGCGTCCTTCGACGCGGCCGCCGCGGACGGTAGGAAGGTGACGGTCGTCGGGGCGATGACCCCGCTGACCGGCGACGTCCTGACCATCACGCCCGTGTCGATCGAGGCGGGGCCATGAGCGCGGCGAAGGGTGCGGCCGGCGGGGCACCAACACTGCCGCCGGTCCTGCGGGCCGCTGAGGTGACCAAGGTCTACGGCGGAACGCAGGCGTTGAAAGGCGTCTCCCTGGATATCACGGCAGGGCGAACGATGGTGTTGTTCGGCGAGAACGGGGCCGGCAAGTCGACACTCATGAAGATACTCAGCTCCGTCGAGGCCCCCAGCACAGGACTTGTCGAACTCGATGGCCGGGTTGTCGCTTTCAGCAACGCGAGAGAGGCCGCCGACCACGGGGTTTCGATCATTCACCAGGAGCTCAGTCTCTGCCCCAACTTGAGCATCCAGGACAACTTGTTTCTCGGTCGGGAGCGCACGCGCCGGGGTGGGGCCCTGCTCAACCGCGCCGAACAGGGTGTGCTGGCCCATCAGGTACTGGGCCGTCTGGACGAGGGACTCGATCCGCGGGCTCTCGTGAGCCAGTTGCGCCTCGGTCAGCAGCAACTGGTCGAGATCGCCCGTGCCCTGCTGCAGAACGCGCGGGTGCTGATCATGGACGAGCCGACGTCCGCCCTCAGCGCACCGGAAGTAGAGGTCCTCTTCCAGGTCATCGAAGATCTCAAAGCCGAAGGTGTTGCGATCGTCTATATCTCGCATCACCTGGAGGAAGCGCTCTTCGTCGCCGACGATGTCGCCGTCCTGCGGGACGGTGTCATGGTGGCCACCGCACGGGCCGAGGATGTCGACCAGGCATGGATCGTGCGCAAAATGGTCGGCCGCGACCCTGAGGCCCTCTTCCTCAAGGGGGAACGCGCGCTGGGCGCCCCCGCGCTGGAGATCAGAAATCTTTCCGTGGCGGACCCTGCCACCCCCGGCCGGCTCGCCGTCGTGAATCTGTCGACGACCGTCCACGCCGGAGAAATCGTCGGCATCTACGGATTGATGGGCAGCGGCCGGACGGAGCTGCTCGAATCCCTCATCGGCAGACTGCCGGCCGCGGCGGGCGACGCCCGACTGTACGGCGAGCCGCTGACCGGAGGCATCCGCCGGCGCATCGCGGCCGGCCTCGCTCTGGTGCCGGAAGACCGCCAGCGCGACGGTCTCGTTCAGACCATGGGCGTGGGGCAGAACCTCTCACTGGCTTCCGTCACGCGATTCGCACGCCGGATTTTTCTCAACAGGCAGGCCGAGAAGGACGCGGTCACCTCGATGATCACCGACGTCACGGTCAAGACCGCCGGCAGTGCCGCGCCCATCGGCTCACTGAGCGGCGGCAACCAGCAGAAAGTGGTCATCGGAAAAGCGCTGATGACCCATCCCCGCGTGCTGCTTCTCGACGAGCCCTCCCGGGGCGTGGACGTCGGTGCCAAGGCCGAGGTCTTCCATCTGATGACGCAACAGGCGGAGCGCGGACTGGCCGTGGTCTTCACCACTTCGGAAGCCGAGGAGGCGATGAACATCCCCGATCGTCTCCTGGTCCTCTCCCGCGGTCGCCTCGTCGCCGACCTGCGCCACGGCGAGATCACCCGCGACCGCCTGATGAGCCTGGCCGACGGCGCCGACACCACCGAAGAGGCACACCATGAGTAGCACACAGAGCAAGGACCACGAACTGGTCCTGCGGCAGCGACACAAGGCAGCGGCCCAGGCGCGACGGCTCAAAGTGGTCGAATCCGCCTTCGAGCTGCGTGCCTTCATCGCTCTCGGGGTACTGATCGTCGTCTTCAGCCTCATGTCCGACTCGTTCATGACCGTCGACAACGTCATCACCATGACCAAGCACGTCGCGATCAACGCGGTGCTGGCTCTGGGCATGTTGCTCGTCATTCTCAAGGGCGGCATCGATCTCTCGGTCGGATCGACAGTGGGGCTCTCGGGGGTGGTCGCCGGCGAACTGCTGCAAGGCGTGAACCTGCGCATCACCGATGTTGTCGCCTACCCGCAGGTCTGGGCGGTCATCGTCATCTGTGTCGCGGTGGGCGCACTTGTCGGGGCCATCAACGGCATCCTCATCACCCGCATGAACGTGGCACCGTTCATCGCCACGCTCGGCATGCTCTACGTGGCCCGCGCCACCGCGCTGCTGATCTCCGACGGCACGACGTACCCCAACCTCGGTGGCAACCCCGAGACGAACAACACCGGCTTCGACTGGCTCGGCCAGGGCCGGCCGCTGGGTATGCCCGTAGCCGTCTGGATCATGATCGTACTCGCTGTCCTGGTCACCGTTCTGCTTCGCTCGACGCCCTTCGGCCGGTGGCTCTACGCGGCAGGCGGGAACGAGCGCGCCGCCGAACTGAGCGGGGTGCCGGTCAAACGCGTCAAAATGATCGTTTACGTCATATCCGGTGCCTGCGCCGCGATGGCCGGGCTCATCATCGCTTCCGAGCTCACCTCCGCCGCGCCACAAGCCGGAGAAAGCTTCGAACTCAACGCCATCGCCGCGGTCGTCATCGGCGGCGCCGCACTCTCCGGCGGACGGGGCACCATCCGCGGCACGCTCGTCGGAGCCTTCGTCATCGGCTTCCTCGCCGATGGCCTGGTCATCCTCGGTGTCTCAACGTTCTGGCAGATGTTCATCAAGGGTGCCGTGATCATCATCGCGGTCATCCTCGACCAGAGCCAGCAGCGGTATCAACGGCGGAGGACGGCGGCAACCGCCATCGCCGTGCCCGAGCAGCACGACACGGCGAACACCGACACCACGCCGCTCAGGAACGAGGTGTCAGGGCGTCGATAGCCCTGTCGGCCGACAACCCCCTCTTTCGTCAGCACCCGCACCCGTCACGAGGAGCCTCACATGATACGTCCCAGCCGTATTGTCCAATGTATTGCCACCCTCGCCGCATGCCTGATGGTGGTCACCGCGTGTGGAGGGTCCGAAGATTCAGCGGACTCCGCGGCTTCGAAAGAGAAGCTGATCGCGATCATCACACCGTCCCCGGACAATCCCTTTTTCAAGGCCGAGGCCGACTCGGCGAAGAAGAAGGCGGCCGGTCTCGGTTACCAGACATCGGTCGCCTCGCACGACGACGACCCCAACAAACAGAGCGAACTCATCGACGCGGCGATTTCCCGCAAGGCCGCCGCGATCATTCTGGACAACGCCGGCGCCGACGCGTCGATCGGCCCGATCCGCAAGGCTGACAAGGCGGGCGTCCCCGTCTTCCTGATCGACCGGGAGATCAACGAAACAGGTATCGCCAAGGCCCAGATTGTCTCGAACAACGCTCAGGGTGCTCAAGTCGTGGCCCAGGAGTTCATCACAGCCATGAAGGGCAAGGGCGACTACGTCGAACTCACAGGCAAGGAATCCGACACCAACGCCGGAGTGCGCTCCAAAGGCTTCACCGACGTACTCTCGCAGTACCCGGACATGAAGCGGGTGGCACGCCAGACAGCGAATTGGGACCAGCAGGAGGCGTTCAGCAAGATGGAGACCATCCTTCAGCGCTTTCCCAAGATCGATGGGGTTATTGCGGGAAATGACACCATGGCCCTGGGCGCGGTCGCCGCGCTGAAGTCAGCAAAGCGTTCCGGGGTCACCGTAGTCGGATTCGACGGAAGCCCGGACGCCATAGCCCAGATCAAGGCCGGGACGATGCACGCCACGGCACTGCAACCGGCGGCGCTCGGCGCCGAACAGGCGGTCGAACAGGCCGACAAATACATTAAGTCCGGCAAAACCGGCCAGCCGGAGAAGCAGGCCATCGACTGCGAACTGATCACCAAGGAAAATGCCGACCAGTTCGGTGTCTTCGCCAAGCTTTGAGCCGTCATGGTGCACCGGTGACCGCTCCACGTTCTACTGGCGCAGCTAATATGCTGGTCGGCGGCACCATGCACCGGATGAAGCCCGAGGCCCTCAGAGGGCAGAAGAAGATGGAGGCAGGGTGGCGGCAGCGTCTTCAACTCCCAGCCCCGACCACCTGCGCATGTTGGTGAAAGTGGCTCGGATGTACCACGAGCGGGGTGTCCGGCAGCCGGAGATCGCGGCCCATCTGCGTATGTCCCAGCCGCGCGTCTCACGCCTTCTCAAAGAAGCGGTCGACAGGGGCGTGGTCCGGACGGTCGTGGTGTCTCCCGAGGGCGTGTACGCCGAGCTTGAGGAAGCGCTCGTGACGCGGTACGGGCTGCGCGACGCGGTGGTCGTCGAGGTGGAAGGGGCGGGAGTTGACGTGATTCCCGCGCTGGCCGCGACAACCGCCACCTACCTCGACGCGACACTCAAAGGAGGAGATGTCATCGGCATCTCCTCCTGGAGCGCCACCCTCCTGGAAGCCGTCAAGGTCATGCGGGCGAAGACATCTTCCGTGGCACAGGAAGTCGTACAGATAGTCGGCGGCTCGGGCAGCCCGGAAGTGCAGCTGCACGCGACCCGGCTCACCAGCCGGCTCGCCGAACTCACCGGGGCCCGCCCCGTCTTCGCTCCCTCCGCCGCACTCGTCGGCAGCCCAGAGCTGCGTGACCTGCTGTCTAAGGAACCGGCCATGGCGGGGGCGATGAAATCCTGGTCGCGCATCACTCTCGCGCTTCTCGGGATCGGCACCCTCGAACCGTCACCACTCCTGCGTCTGTCCGGTAACGCCATCACGCCGGAGGACCAGCAACAGCTCAAGGCACTGGGAGCTGTTGGCGATGTGTGCGCCCGCTACTTCGATGCCGAAGGAGAGCCCGTGGACGCGCCCTTCAACAACCGGCTCATCGGCATCGATCTCACGCAACTGGGCGTGGCGGAACGACGCATAGGAGTCGCGGGCGGCCTCAACAAGGTGGCGGCCATCCGCGGCGCCGTACGAGGCGGGTGGATCAACATCCTGATCACGGACGTCGAGGTGGCGCGAGAACTTCTCGCTGAGGACTGAGAGTTCTCGGTCACCTCACATCCGAAGAGAGCCAGAACCCCGGAGAAAGCGGGTACACGAAGTACCGGCTCGGAGGTCGAGGTCACACAAGCCATGATCGACCGCATGGACGGTCCGATCTTGGTCCACCCGGTCGAACTCGGACACCGGCACATCGCTCACATCGAACATCTGGAAAGGTCCGCCGAGTAGGCAGTGGCTACCGTCCCCGGCGCTGATCCACTACGCGGCGGGGCAGAGGATCAGGCGAGGGCCGCCTTCGCGTCCGCCGACTGTCGGAAGGACCGGTCAAGTTCGGGCCTGCTCGGCGGCGCCGGACGCTGAGCGACAGACTCAGACGATGGTGACGACGACCCGTTGGTAGCTGGTAAGGGCCGGCGCGCCGTTGTCCGTGGCCTCGAGGATGAGGTGGATGGTCTGACCGGGCCGGGCATCTGCGGGTATGGCCAGTCGTGCCGTGCCGACGCCTTTGTGCTGAATGTCGACGGAACCCGGGTAGGTCCCCGCTTCCAGGTACTGCCACCATCTGAGCTCAACTGTGTCCCCGTCGCGGTCAGTCGCCCGGGAGGTGAGCACGAGAGGCTGGCCGGCCCGGCGGTTGATTTCCAGGCCCTGGTTGACGCGGACACGGGGGTTGTGGTTGGCGTCGGCGAAGCTGCTGGTACTCCACTTCAGGCGAGCGGCGAAGTCGTTCTGGACGGCGGAAAACCAGCGTGAGGCCGCGTAGTCGCGGGGCTTGGAGCCGGTCTCGTCGACGTCCTGCGCGTTCTTGTTGGACCACCGGTGGGGGTCGTCGGGGGCGACGACCTGTCGGCCGCCCCAGCCGCCCCACCCAGGATGCCGGTAACTGCGCAGCCCGTTGTCAACGAGGAGGGCGAAGTTGGAGGAGTCCCCTTCGGAGATCCACGATCCGTTCTGCTGCGGTGGCGTCCATACCTGATAACCCATCGCTTTCAGCTCTTCGGCTGTGTATCCCGACAGGCCGAAGTAATCCTCGTCGTCAAAGCCGGCGGCCATCTGCTTGCCGTCACCCCAGACGCGATAGGAGGCGCCAATCGGTCCCATACTGGAGACGTTGGTTCCGGTCCACTTCGCGGAGTGATAGAACGCGTCCTCAGGGCTTACGACGCCGCGGGAGCCGTAGCCCCACACGGACGTTGCCACCTCCCGGTTCTGAATCTCCGGCCAGTTGGGCTTGATGTAGTCGTTGAACGTGGAGTCCTGCTGACCGAAGCTGGTAATAACCGCCTTGTTTACGATCTTCTTGTAGATCGTGTTCCAGCGGGGGGTGTCCTGGTACTCGTCCTGAATCGACTTGAGAGCCCGAGCGATGGTGTTCGGCCCGCCCCAGGCCTGCAGAAACACCTGCCCAGGCTCCTCGTCGAGGAGAACCCTTTTGATCAGATCGGAGCCCACGGTGTCTGCGGCCATGTCGCCTTCGTCGGCGACATTGCCCATCGCGATGAGCGATCGCAAGTCGGAGGGCGCGGGGTACCGGGAGTCGTGCCGGACGAGGTTCGGGTAGGCATTGGCGTAGGCGTCGACCGCCTCGGCGATGTGCAATCGAGCACCAGGGGCAGGCCAGCGATGGGGTTCCAAGCTGCGGCTTGGGTCGCCCTGGTAGTGGTGCTGGCTGGAGGAGTAGACCAAGCCGACGATATTGATTTCGTTGCTGTACAGCAGCATGCGCAGCATCGAGTTCAGGTCGTCCAGCTCCGGGTCGGTCGTAACGATCGTACGCGGTGCGGTCGTTGGCGCGGTGCCGTGGCTACGGCCGCCCACCTGTCGATCCGTATCTGCCACCGAAGTGCCGGTGTCCGCCGCCGTGCCGGGTTGGTTGATCGCCAGTGTGATGGCGAGAGCTGCTGTGCCAACGACGAACACGCGGTTGACGTATGAGGATTTCAGAGACCACGTGCTGTTGATCTGGGCTCGATTGTCCACCGGGAAACCTCCGTGGGCCGTTGCTTGCGTGAGGAAGGGAGTCTCGGCCGGGCTGGCATGTGTGTGCCGAATCGGAAATTCGGCTCCCTGGACACGATGCGCCATCCATCACCACCAATGACGCTGTGCTCCGAACCAGTTGAGCGGCCCTCCGCGGCGTGAGGTGAATATCTATTCGTGTGCGACTGAGTGCGTCGTCGATTCTGTGCGCACTGCAACGCCGTGTCAACGGTCTGAGCGCAAGCGGCTCCCACAGGGGCGAGCGGCTTGCCCGCTCTGCTCAGTGCGCGTAGGCGGAACCGATCCGTCTTCGCGGGAACACCGTCGGCTCGGCAAGATCCAGGTGCACCACATGAGTTCTATGACACTGCCTCGACGGCGATCATGCGCGTCGGCAGGTCGTCGGGCACGCACCTGTGTTGGCGGCACCGGCGGGTGGGCCGCCACCGGGCAGCCGCGCGTGGAGGATCGTCAGGCCGTCTCGATTTCAATGTGTTGCCGACTCGACATGCGGCTCCATGCGCGAACGCGCCTTCGATGGCACTGGATATGCGAACGACGGGGGTGGCTATGGAGGTTGCTGGCAGAGGAATGCTCAGGGGAGTTGGTGCCGCCCTGTCCGCCGGCGCCGTCGTCGGCGCGACTTCGGAGGCCACTGCCACCCGGGCCTCCGCGCGGAGGAAGTCGCCCATCTCGGTGATGCGCCGGGCCACCGGGGCGAGGGTGTCGGCCCATCCGGACTCGACGATTTCTTTGAGTTCACGTGCCACGGGGCGTCACTCCAATGCGCCGGGGGACTCCGCGATCAACGAATCAGCCGGAGCCCGGTGTCGGTGCCGCTACCCGTCGGCCGGACGGACCGACCCCAGGCGCGCGATCTCCTCGTCGGAGAGGCGGATCGCGCCGGCCGCCACGTTCTCGACGAGGTGGTCCGGATTGCCGGTACCGGGGATGGCCAGGACGTGCGGGCCCTGCTCCAGCGTCCATGCCAGCCGGATCTGCGCGGGCGACGCGCCGTGCGCCCGGGCCACGGCGAGCACCGCTTCGTCCTCGGCGGCACTCGCGCCCTCCTCGCGCTGCCCGCCGGCGATCGCGAAGAACGGCACGAAGGCGATGCCGAGTTCACCGCACTCGCGAAGCAACTCCTGCTCCGAGCCCGGCGCGTCGACGCTGTACGCGTTCTGTACGCAGACGACGGGCGCGATGGTCCGGGCCTCAGCCAGTTGGGCGGACGTCACGTTGGAGACACCGAGATGCCGGACGAGTCCGGCCTCGCGCAGTTCGGCCAGTGCTCCGAAGTGCTCGGCGACCGGGCCGGTCGACCAGCTCCGGGGCAGGCGCAGATTCACCACGTCGAGATGGTCACGGCCGAGCTGACGCAGGTTCTCCTCGACCTGACCGCGCAACTGCTCGGGCTCGGCCCACCACCACGCGCCCGAGGGGTCCCTGGCCGGCCAGACCTTGGTGGTGATGACCAGGTCGTCGGAGTACGGTGCGAGCGCCCTGTTGATCAACTCGTTGGCCGAGCGCGTCGGGGAGAAGTAGAAGGCGGCGGTGTCGATGTGGTTCACACCGAGTTCGACGGCGCGCCGGAGCACGGCGACGGATCTCTCACGGTCACTCGTCGCGCCGCCGGGACCGAACGGTGTGCCGCCGGTCAGCCGCATCGCGCCGAACCCCACGCGGTTGACGGTCAGATCGCCGAGCTGCCAGGTGCCGGCGGCCGTCGCGGGGCGCGTACTCGTGTCAGACATGGATCTCCTCTGCGGGACGGGACAGGTGAGCCGTTCAGGAGGGCGACCGGGCCGGGTAAGAACCGGGCCCGAGCACGCGAAAAGCCTCCCCGGCGGATCGGAATCCGTAGATGGGAAGGCTTGAACGACGACCCATTCTAGCAGTCGGTGGTCTGGTGTTCGGATCGGATCGGATCCGATGCGGGGCGCCCGCCCGCCGCGCAGCGGCTGTGTCACGTTGATGCGGTGCATCGCAACTCCGACAACGCAGGGGGCACCTCTCGTGCCCGAAGTGCTACGGCGGAGAGGTGCCCTTCAGGCGTCGCGGGCCAGGGCGGGATTTTTAAGGCACGGCCTACGGACGGAACGGCCCCCGCTCCCCGCGCGCCGCCGTCAGCAGGCCCTCCCAGTCCGGGATCTTCACCGACCGCCGTCCCAGCGATGCCCCCAGCGCCGCCTCCGCGTCCTCGATCGCCAGCCAGCCCGGCCATTCGACCGGGCGGTGCCCGGCCGCCCGCAGCGCGTCGAGCGGGTCCGCCGTGATCCGGCGTGCCGACAGCGCCGGCGCGTCCGCGAGGAGCGAGGCGACCGTCTCCTTGGCGCAGGCGCGGTTGGTGCCGATCACTCCCGTCGGGCCGCGCTTGATCCAGCCGGCCACGTACTCGCCGGGCGACGCCACGCCGTGCCGCAGCACCCGGCCCGCCAGATGCGGCACCGTCCCCGCCGTCTCGTCGAAGGGCAGCCCCGGGATCGGCACCCCCCGGTAGCCGACCGCCCGCAGGACGAGTCCTGCCTCGATCTCCTCGTACGTCCCGGTGCCCCGCACTCCGCGGCGCTCGTCCGGCGCGGTGCGTTCGAACCGTACGGCCGTCACCCGTCCGTCGGTTCCGAGGAGTTCCACCGGGCGCAGGAAGAACCGCAGGTGGATACGGCGCGCCCGGCCCCGGCCGGGCCGGTCGGCCCAGCCTCGTACGACCTCGACGTTGCGTCTGTTGACGGCGGCGAGCGGGAGCGGCGCCCCGGCGGCCGGGTCCCGGTCCGGTGGCTCGGCGGGGGCGTACGCCGGATCGAGTGCCAGGTCGGCGGGCTCCACCCGTACCTCCGCCGAGGGCAGCGCCCCCAGCTCACGCAGCTCCTTGGTGGTGAACTTCGCCTGCGACGGACCGCGCCTGCCCACCACGTGCACGTCCCGCACCCCGCTCCCGGCCAGCGCGCCGAGTGCCGGGTGAGGTACGTCCGTCGGCCGCAGGTCCTCCGCGCCGCGCGCCAGGACGCGTGCCACGTCGACGGCGACGTTGCCCACGCCGATCACCACGACCGAGCGGGCGCCGAGCCCGAATTCGGCGGGCGCGGCATCGGGGTGCGCGCTGTACCAGGAGACGAAGTCGGTCGCCGAGTGGCTGCCCGCCAGTTCCTCGCCGGGGATACCGAGCCGGCGGTCCCGGGCGGCGCCGACGCAGTAGACGACCCCGTGGTAGAGCCCCAGCAGCCGTTCGGGTGTGAGGCCGCGCGCGCCGATCTCCACGTTGCCCAGGAACCGGACACGTTCGTGCTCCAGCACCGAACGCAGCGTGTTCTGAAGCGACTTGATCTTCTCGTGGTCGGGCGCGACGCCGTAGCGCACCAGCCCGTACGGGCAGGGGAGCCGGTCGAGGACATCCACCAGGATGCCGGGGAGACTTGGCTGCTGGACGAGGGCCTGGGCGGTGTAGACCCCGCTGGGGCCCGATCCGACGACGGCGATGCGCGGCACGGCGTACTCCTTCCGGCAGGAGGTTTCCAGCGGTTCCAGCATGGCACCGGGGCGTGGGGCCGGGGAGTACGCGGCGCCGTCGGCTCGCGGGAGACGGCGCGGGTGGGGGTACGCCAGTGCGCTGACCGAGTGCGATGCG